>NZ_JALJRR010000012.1:0-200897 GCF_024519615.1 Pseudomonas sp. Pse79 | reverse complement strand
GTTTCGACTGCGCCGGAAGTGGGGCGAATTATAGACGTCCAGGATTTGCCGTCAAGGGTTAATTACGCTTTTGTTGCAGAAGGTGCTTTTTTCGCAATAAGGCGCGGAATTCGCCGCATCACCGGCGGTATCCGCAGGACAAGAAGCAGCGCACCTATAGAAGCATAGATAGCCCACTCCTTCAGATCCGCCCGCACGATCCACAACATATGCAACAAGCCAAGCCCAAGCACGCCATACACCAGGCGATGCAACTTCTTCCAACGGCTGCCCAACCGACGCTGGCTGTAGCGATTCGACGTCAGCGCCAGCACCAACAAAGACAGGAAACCCAGGGCCCCCACAATAATGTAGGGGCGCTTACTCAATTCCACCCCCAGCTGCGACCAATCCAGCCCCAGGACAAACACACAATATGCCGCCAGGTGCAGCACCACATAAGCAAAGCACCACAACCCCAACTGGCGCCGCACCGCGATCCACCCTGCCCAACCGCTCAACTTCTGCAACGGTGTCATCGCCAGGGTAATCAGCAGCAGGATCAACGTGCCCAAGCCCAGCCGGTCAACCAGCACCTTGCCTGGGTCCGGCCCCAAGGCAGAACGCCACGCTTCGTACAGCCAGAGCAACGGCCATACCGCGGTGGCGATAAACACGCCGATGCGCCAGATCGGGAAACGCATCAGTAGTTCTTCCGCAGGTCGAGGCCGGTATAAAGCGCCGCCACCTCATCCGAGTAACCGTTGAACATCTGCGTCTCGCGCACATTCGGGCTGAACAGGCCACTCGGCAAGCGCCGCTCACGCGCCTGGGTCCAACGAGGGTGGTCGACCGTCGGGTTCACGTTCGCATAAAACCCGTACTCATTCGCCGCAATACTTTGCCAGGTGGTTTTCGGCTGCTCGCTCACCAAGCTGATACGCACGATGGACTTCACGCTCTTGAAGCCATACTTCCATGGCACCACCAAACGCAACGGCGCGCCATTCTGGTTAGGCAACTCGCGCCCATACATCCCCACCGCCAGAATCGCCAGGGGATTCATCGCCTCATCCAGACGCAGCCCTTCTACATAGGGCCAATCGATCAAGCCGAAACTCGAGCGCTGGCCCGGCATGCTTTTTGGGTCCTGGAGGGTTTCGAAGCGGATGTACTTGGCTTTGGAAGTCGGCTCAACCTGCTTGAGCAACGCCGAAATGGGAAAGCCCATCCATGGAATGACCATCGACCACGCCTCTACACAGCGCAGACGGTAGATTCGCTCTTCCAATTGATACGGCTTCATGAAGTCTTCCAGGGCGTAACGCCCCGGCTTTGCGACCTCGCCATCGATCACCACACTCCAGGGCTCGGTCTTGAGCGAACCTGCATTCGCCGCAGGATCGCCCTTGTCCGTGCCGAACTCATAGAAGTTGTTGTAGTGGGTCGCGTCCTTGAACGGGGTGATGGCTTCGTCCTTGACGGTTACCGCCTGCCATTTCGTACCCGGCAGTTTTTCGGCAAACCAGCCTGGCGCCTTGCCTGGCTCGACATCCGCATAGCGCGCGGCATCGTCAGCGCTGGCCCAGCGCGGCAAGCTGCTGGCGGCAACACCGGCCAGCGCACCACCGAGCAAGCTACGGCGAGACAGGTAGAAGGATTCAGGAGTGACGTCCGATTCATGACAATCGGACGCTTTGGGCAATTTGATTAACATGGCAACTCCGCAGCATTGGAGAACTGATGCACCAATAGACTGCGGAGTATGGGGGAAATTACATTAAGGCAATGTTTTGTCCCGACGCAGTTGCAGCAGATACTGAACCGGCCCGGAAGCGGCATACACCAGGAACACCAGCAGCAGAATACGCGGCGGATCGCTGAAGACCACGGCGAACACCAGCACCACCGCAAGGATGGCCACGAAAGGCACGCGCCCCTTGAGGTCGAGTTCCTTGAAGCTGTTGTACTTGATGTTACTGACCATCAGCATGCCGGCGGCCGCAACCATCAAGGCCACCAGGAACGACATCTTCGACCCCTGGATGCCGTAGTCACTGAACGCCCAGACGATCCCCGCCACCACGCCCGCAGCAGCCGGGCTGGCCAGGCCGATGAAGTAACGCTTGTCGGCGGTCCCCACCTGGGTGTTGAAGCGCGCCAGGCGCAGCGCGGCGCCCGCGACATAGATGAAGGCCACCATCCAGCCGACCTTGCCCATGTCACCCAGGGCCCAGGCAAACGCCAGCAACGCAGGCGCGACACCAAAGGCAACCATGTCCGACAGCGAGTCATACTCGGCACCGAAGGCGCTTTGGGTATTGGTCATGCGCGCCACGCGCCCATCGAGACCGTCGAGCACCATGGCGACGAAGATGGCGATCGCCGCAAAACCGAAGTACTTGCTGGCACTCACCGCATCACCCGCCGCCAGCGCGCTCTGGGCGCTCATGGAGTTGATGATGGAGTAGAACCCGGCAAACAGGTTCGCCGTAGTGAACAGATTGGGCAGGAGATAGATGCCGCGATGCCGGACCTTGCGGCCTTCCGCGTCATGCCCTTCTTCAACATGTTCATCGATCGGTAGCAGGCTATCGGCGTCAGAAGCCTGGTTTGGCTCTTCGGGACGTTCGCTCATGGACTTTACCTTGCAACGGTGTGAAAAAATTCGACAGATACTTGCGGCGAGTGTTCGCCCGCAAACGATGCAGCTTTATACCAGAACCAGCCACCCAAACGAAAAAACGCGGCCTAAGCCGCGTTTTTTCTAGATGCATCCGACTTAGTTTTTGGCTTTGTCGACGATCTTGTTGGCACCGATCCACGGCATCATGGAGCGCAGTTGCTCGCCGATGATTTCGATACCGTGAGCGGCGTTGTTACGACGCTTGGCGGTCATCGAAGGGTAGCCGGTAGCGCCTTCGCTGATGAACATTTTGGCGTATTCGCCGTCCTGAATGCGTTTCAGGGCGTTGCGCATGGCCTGACGGGACTCGGCGTTGATCACTTCCGGGCCAGTCACGTACTCGCCGTATTCGGCGTTGTTGGAGATCGAGTAGTTCATGTTGGCGATACCGCCTTCGTACATGAGGTCCACGATCAGCTTCAGTTCGTGCAGGCATTCGAAGTAGGCCATTTCCGGCGCGTAGCCGGCTTCAACCAGGGTTTCGAAACCGGCTTTGACCAGTTCAACGGTACCGCCGCACAGAACGGCTTGTTCGCCGAACAGGTCGGTTTCAGTCTCGTCCTTGAAAGTGGTTTCGATGATGCCGGTACGACCGCCACCAACGCCGGCAGCGTAGGACAGTGCAACGTTCTTGGCGTTGCCCGACGCGTCCTGGTAGATCGCGATCAGGTCAGGGATACCGCCGCCTTTGACGAACTCGGAACGCACGGTGTGGCCCGGGGCTTTCGGCGCGATCATGATCACGTCGAGGTCAGCGCGTGGCACGACTTGGTTGTAGTGAATCGCGAAGCCGTGGGAGAAGGCCAGGGTGGCGCCCTTCTTGATGTTCGGCTCGATTTCGTTCTTGTACAGCGCGGACTGGAACTCATCCGGGGTCAGGATCATGACCAGGTCGGCAGCGGCAACGGCGGAAGCAACGTCAGTCACTTTCAGGCCGTGGGCTTCAGCCTTGGCAACAGTGGCCGAGCCTTTGCGCAGGCCAACAGTCACGTCAACGCCGGAATCTTTCAGGTTGCAAGCTTGCGCGTGGCCCTGGGAACCGTAGCCGATGATGGCGACTTTCTTGCCCTGGATGATCGACAGGTCACAATCTTTATCGTAATAAACTTTCATGAGGTTCCTCTATATATCCAGGCCTTAAGGCCATTCACTAATTTGGGTTAGATGCTGAGTACTTTGTCGCCACGGGCAATCCCGGTGACACCACTGCGTACGGTTTCCAGAATCGAGGCCGTCCCGATCGACTGGATGAAGCTGTCCAGCTTGTCGCTTGTACCGGTCAATTGCACGGTATAAACGCTAGCGCTCACATCGACGATCTGCCCGCGATAAATGTCGGTAGTCCGCTTGATCTCGGCACGTTGGGCGCCCGTGGCCTTGACTTTAACCAGCATCAGCTCGCGCTCGATGTGGGCACTTTCCGACAGGTCGACCAGCTTGACCACTTCGATCAGCTTGTTGAGGTTTTTGGTGATCTGCTCGATCACCTCATCGTGGCCCACGGTGGTCAACGTCAGGCGCGACAGGGTCGGGTCTTCGGTCGGTGCCACGGTCAGGCTTTCGATGTTGTAGTTGCGTTGCGAAAACAAGCCGACAACACGAGACAGAGCGCCGGGTTCGTTCTCCAGAAGCAGGGAGATTATGTGCCGCATGATTAGGTACGCTCCGTCTTGTTCAGCCACATGTCACGCATAGAGCCGTCTTTGATCTGCATCGGGTAGACGTGCTCGCTGGTATCCACCTGAATATCGATGAACACCAGGCGGTCCTTCATGGCGAACGCTTCTTCCATCTTCGGCTTCAGATCTTTCAGATCGTTGATGCGAATACCGACGTGGCCGTAAGCCTCGACCAATTTGACGAAGTCGGGCAGCGATTCCATGTAGGAATGGGAGTGACGACTACCGTAGCTCATGTCCTGCCATTGACGAACCATGCCCAACACGCCGTTGTTCAGGCACACGATCTTCACCGGAAGGCCGTACTGCAGGCACGTCGACAGTTCCTGGATGTTCATCTGGATGCTGCCTTCGCCGGTGACGCATGCAACGTCGCTGTCCGGAAAGCTCAGTTTTACACCCATGGCCGCAGGGAAACCAAAGCCCATCGTGCCCAGGCCACCGGAGTTGATCCAGCGGTTAGGCTTGTCGAACTTGTAGTACTGCGCGGCGAACATCTGGTGCTGGCCCACGTCGGAGGTCACAAAGGCATCGCCCTTGGTCACTTCGCACAGGGTCTCGATCACGGTTTGTGGCTTGATGATGCTGCCGTCGCCCTTGTCATAAGGGAACAGGCCGCGGTCACCGCGCCATTCGTCGATCTGCTTCCACCAGCTGGCGACAGCTTCTTTGTTCGGCGTCTCGCCGATTTCCTTCAGCGCAGCAACCATTTCGGTCAACACGCTTTCCACCGGACCTACGATCGGCACGTCGGCCTTGATGGTCTTGGAGATGGACGCCGGGTCGATGTCGATATGGATGATCTTGGCATTCGGGCAGAACTTGCTCGCGCCGTTGATCACTCGGTCATCGAACCGCGCGCCCACGGCCAGGATCACGTCGGCGTGGTGCATGGTCAGGTTGGCGGTGTAGCTGCCGTGCATGCCGAGCATGCCGACGAACTGACGGTCCGTACCCGGGAATGCGCCGAGGCCCATCAGGGTGTTGGTCACCGGCAGGTTGAGCAGCTTGGCCAGTTCGGTCAACGGTGCGGAACCGCCGCCCAGAATCACGCCGCCGCCCGAGTACAGCACCGGACGCTTGGCCGCCAGGAGCATTTCTGCCGCCTTGCGGATCTGCCCCGAGTGCCCACGAACGGCCGGGCTGTAGGAACGCAGCTTGGCTTTCTTCGGGAAGACGTATTCGAATTTCTCGGCCGGGTTGGTCATGTCTTTCGGGATATCGACCACTACAGGGCCCGGGCGACCGGACTGTGCGAGGTAGAACGCCTTTTTCATGATTTCCGGGATTTCCGAGGCATGCTTGATCATGAAACTGTGTTTCACGATCGGCCGGGAGATACCGATCATGTCGGTTTCCTGGAATGCATCGGTACCGACCATGGTGCTAGCGACCTGGCCGGAAATGATCACCATCGGGATGGAGTCCATATAAGCAGTCGCGATGCCGGTAATGGCATTGGTTGCGCCTGGACCGGACGTTACCAGTACCACGCCGGCTTTACCGGTGGCACGGGCATAACCGTCAGCCATATGGGTTGCAGCCTGTTCGTGGCGAACCAGGATGTGGGTAACAGCCGGTTCCTTGAACAGTGCGTCATAGACGTGCAGCAGAGCACCACCAGGGTACCCGTAGATATAGTCAACGCCTTCGTCACGCAAAAAGCGGACGAGCATCTCACCGCCAGATAAAAGCTCCACGTTGTTCACCTCTAAAACGCCAGAATACCGTCCGTTAAAAACCGACGGGTCTTAATAGGTTTACTTCTCAACAGAGCATGAGCGACGGTGGTCGCCGACTACGTCAGCACTGACTGAGCAAGTATTGGGATCGTCCCAAGTGTTGCGGGCTCTTCCCACCCAGCGCGAGGTAACGCGTTGCGGGTGTAACAGGTCGGCGCGGATGTGCGCCTCATGATCTGCTGAGCGGGCCTGCTTCTGGCAGTCCCGATACAGCGGACTTTGGATTCTTCTGTTTCAGGCCCTTCAAGTCAAGCAATAATTGCGCTTTTTTCCAACTAAGCGCATGAGAACGTAGAAGAAAGGGCTTTGAGGAGGGATAAAACTCGCCTGAATGTCGTCAAGCGGTAGAAATGTGCGCAAGACTGCCGGAAAAACCGGCAGCCAGGCAATTAACGAGCGTCGACGATCAATTGGTCGAACTTTTTCAGCGCATTGCGCAAACCCTGGCTTTCCAGCGGCCGGTCGGTGTAGACCATCTCGGCCATCTCCATGATCCCGGAAGCATTTGGCAACGGCAGGTTCTGTTCGAGGATCTGCTTCATTCGCACCAGGAAGATCCACTGCAGCCACTGGTGGAAGTCCAGGGTGTCGACCGAAAAGGGCTCGACGCTGCTGAGCGCCTCGGCGCTGGGGGACACCTCGTCCCACCAGCCCTGCAGGCGCAATTCGCGCTCAATCAGCAACAGCTGTTCGGCAATCGCTGGAAAACGCACATCCATCAGAGGCTGACCTTGGCTTTCTGCCGAGCCTGGGCGGCACCGGCAGCGTCGCCTTGTGCGGCACGCGCATCACCGATCAAGGCCCACAGGCTGGCCTGCAGGTCAGGACGGCCGTTGGCCAGGGTCAGGCCGCGACGGGCGAACTGTTCGGCTTGCGGCGCATCGCCCTGGGCCATCCGCACCTGGGCCAGGCGATACAGCACCTGCGGTTCACGCGGCGCAACGCGCTGGGCGCGCTCGAGGCTCGACGAAGCACCGTTCAAGTCGCCACCGGCCTGCTGTTGCTGGGCAGTGGTGAGCAAGGCCAGTACCGGGCCGTCCAGTTGCTCGTCAGCCGACAGGCCGCCCGCGCTGGAGGACGACGGAATGCCGCTTGGCGTCGACGGCATGGTGTAGGTGTTCTGGTTGATCGGCGCGGCCTGGACCGGCGTGGCGTCAATCGGCCCCGACGTGCTTGGCCCTGGCGTCCACGGCTCGGCGCTGATCGGCGCCGATGTCGCGGCACCGGCGCCCGGCACCATCACCACCACACCCGAATCCTGCGGCACGGCGCGGGTCGCGGCCTGGGCAGGACGCTTGGTCACGGTCTGACGGAAACCGCCATTGGCCGAGATCCGATCGTTATTGGAGACGGTTGTGCTCGAGTCCACCACGGGAATGGAGCCGCGCTGAACGCTGGAGCAACCGCCGAGCAAAGCCAGAGCTGTAATAGCTGGAATCCACCACTTGTTCACTTGAAACCCTCTTTGCTTAATTCATCCAGCCCTTGACCCAATCCATCACCGATTCCGCGCTTGCAGGGGCACTGCCACCGCACGCGGCACCGGGAGGTGGTTCGCTGCCGCGAATATACGGCATCTGCACCGCGCCCGGACAGTTGGCATCGGAGCCCTGGCCGGTGTGCGGATCAATCCAGGCCTGCACGATGTTGTCCGGCTGCGGCATGCTCAGCGGCAACGGATCGGCCTTGCGCATGAAACTGGTCCAGACCTGCAACGCACCGGTCGCGCCGGTGAACGGCGTCTTGCCGTTGTCATCACGCCCCAGCCAGACCACGGCCAGCACATCCTGACCGAAGCCGGCGAACCAACTGTCACGCGAATCGTTACTGGTACCGGTCTTGCCCGCCAGTGTCAGGTTGGAAGGCAGGACCTTGTACACCGAGCTACCGGTACCTTCGCGCATCACACGCTGCATGGCGTTCTGGATCAGGTAGATGGAGCCCGCGTCGAAACGCTGCTGAATCTGGAACGGATAGCGCTTGAGCGGCTCGCCTTCGGCCGTCAGCACGCTGCGAATGCCGCGCATCGGCGTGTTGAAACCACCGTTGGCGAGGGTCTGGTACATGGTCGCCACTTCCATCGGCGTCATGGCACCGGCGCCCAGAAGCATCGATGGGAAGGCCGGGAATTCGCGGGTGATGCCTAGGCGCGCGAGGGTCTTGAGGACGTTCGGCACGCCCACTTCGAGCCCCAGGCGCGAGGTCGAGATGTTGTAGGAATGCGCCAGCCCCTGGTACAGGAACACCGTACCGTGAGAACGACGATCGAAGTTCTGCGGGGTCCAGACCTGGCCGTCAGCACCTTTGACCGACAGCGGGTCGTCTGACAGCCAACTGGTCAGGGTGTATTTGCTCGGTTTTTCCAACGCCGTCAGGTACACCGCCGGTTTGACCAGCGAGCCGATCGGCCGCACCGCGTCCAGCGCACGGTTGAAGCCGGCGAAACTGGCCTGGCGGCTGCCGATCATGGCCTGGACTTCACCGGTTTCCGGGTTGGTCACCACCATGGCTGCTTCGACTTCGTCGGAGCCTTTACGCCCCGCCAGACGCTTGAAGGTGTCGTTGACCGACGCTTCGGCTTTCATCTGCAGGATCGGGTCGAAACTGGTGAAGATGCGCAGGCCTTCCTCGGTCAAGTCTTCGTCGCGGTAGTCTTCACGCAACTGGCGTTTGACCAGGTCGATAAAGCCCGGGAAGGAGCTGTCCGCCAGCTTGCCGCGGGTGGTCACGCCCAGTGGCATTTTCTTCGCCGCGGCAACCTGTTCCGCCGTGGCCACGCCCTGCTGCTCCAGCACGTCGAGCACCAGGTTACGCCGCTCAAGCGCGCGTTCAGGATTGCGCCGCGGGTTGTAGTAGGACGGCCCCTTGACCATGCCCACCAGCAACGCAACCTGATGCAACTTCAGCTCGGACAGCGGCTGGCCGAAGAAGAACTGGCTGGCCAGCCCGAAACCGTGGACCGCGCGCTGGCCGTCCTGGCCGACGAACACCTCGTTGAGGTAGGCCTCAAGGATTTCCTGCTTGCTGTAATGCAACTCCAGCAGCATCGCCATCATGGCTTCGGTGAGTTTACGGGTCAGGCTGCGCTCGTTGGTGAGGTAGAAGTTCTTCACCAATTGCTGGGTCAGCGTACTGCCGCCCTGGGTCATTTTGCCGCCGGATGTGTTGACCCAGATCGCACGGGCAATGGACTTCGGCGACACGCCCCAGTGGCTGTAGAAATCGCGGTCTTCCACGGCAACCAGGGTTTCAAGCAGGTACGGCGGCACCTGATCGAGCTTGATCAGGATGCGATCTTCCAGGTTCTTCGGGTAAATCCCGCCGATCATCAACGGTTCCAGGCGCACCACGGGCAGCTTCGAGCCATTCAGCGACGACAGCTCGGCCACATAGTCGCCGGAGAAGCGCACGCGCACCGGCTGGGGTTTTTCCAGGCCTTCATAGAACTGGAAGCCGCGGGTGTTCAAGTCCACGGTATTGCCGCTGACGGCCGCAGCGCCGGGGCCGTTGCTCACAGGTTCGCGGCGGTAGCCCAAGGCGTCGAGTTCGGTGAGGAAGTCATCCTTGCTCAGCTTCTGGCCGGTGAACAGCTCCAGCGGACGGGCGTACACCTTGGCCGGAATGGTCCAGCGCTTGCCGGAGAATTTTTCCTGGACCACGGCATCGAGGTACACCGCAAAGCCAGCGAGCACCACAAGACCCACCAGGCTGAGCTTGAGCGCCCAGCCCAGCCACGGGCGCAGGCCGCGGGAAGGAGGTTTTTTACGGGAACGGGGAGATCGGGTTCGAGTCATGGCGGCGGATTATACGCACTTTATCGATGATCAACATGAGCCGGACAGCGGTTTGCACAGCAGGCGTCAGCAGCCATAATGCCCGCCATGATTTCCCCTGACTTTGAAGGATCGCCCGTGAGCCAGCCCCTGATTGCCGCCCTGCAGAACCCGGCTTTATACCCCCATCCGGTTGAAGCGTTCCAAGTCATCGAGACCCATATTTCCTGGGTCATACTGACCGGCCCTTACGCTTATAAACTGAAGAAACCGGTGAACTTCGGCTTCCTGGACTTCACCAAACTGGAAGATCGCGGGCATTTCTGCAACGAAGAGCTGCGCCTGAACCAGCGCCTGACCAAAGATTTGTATCTTGAAGTGTTGCCGATCACCGGCACGGCCGAAGCGCCGCAATTGGGCGGTGACGGTCCGGTCATCGAATACGCGCTGAAAATGCGCCAATTCCCGCAAAGCCAGTTGCTCAGCACCTTGCAAGCCAACGGCGAGCTGACCAGCGCGCACATCGACGAGATGGCCAAACAGATCGCGCACTTCCACCTCACCGCACCGAAAGTGCCGCAAGAGCACCCGGCCGGCACCCCCGACGAGGTGATGGCACCGGTACGCCAGAACTTCGATCAGATCCGCCCGTTCCTCAGCGACAAAGCCGACCTGCTGCAACTCGAAGCCCTGCAAGCCTGGGCCGAAAGCAGCTTCGAACGCCTCAAGCCGCTGCTGGCACAGCGCAAGCACGATGGTTTCACCCGCGAGTGCCACGGCGATATCCACCTGGGCAATGCCACCTTGATTGATGGTCACGTGGTGATCTTCGACTGCATCGAGTTCAACGAACCGTTTCGCTTCACCGATGTTTACGCCGACACCGGCTTCCTGGCCATGGACCTGGAAGACCGCGGCCTCAAATCCCTGGCACGCCGGTTCATCAGCCAGTACCTCGAACTGACCGGCGACTACCAGGGCCTGGAAGTGCTGAACTTCTATAAAGCCTACCGCGCACTGGTCAGGGCCAAAGTCGCGCTGTTCAGCATGCCCAGCGAAGCGAGCCCGGTGCAGCGCGCCACCACCCTGCGCCAGTACCGCAACTACGCCAACCTGGCGGAGAGCTACAGCACTATTCCGTCGCGCTTCCTGGCGATTACCCACGGCGTTTCCGCTGTAGGCAAAAGCCACGTGGCCATGCGCCTGGTGGAAGCCTTGGGCGCCGTTCGCCTGCGTTCGGACGTGGAGCGCAAGCGCCTGTTTGGTGAACAACAGGTGGAAAACACGCCCCAGGCCGGCATCTATGCTGCCGACGCCAGCGCGAAAACCTACGCCCGCCTGAACGAGATCGCCGAGACCGTGCTGCGCGCCGGGTTCCCGGTGGTACTGGATGCGACCTTCCTGAAACGCGCACAACGCGATGCCGCCGCCAAAGTCGCCGAAGCGACGGGCGCGCCGTTCCTGATCCTGGACTGCAATGCGCCGCAGGCCGTTATCACCAGTTGGCTGGCACAACGTCAGGCAGACAAGAACGATCCGTCTGACGCTACATTGACGATCATTGAAGAGCAGCAGGCCCAACGCGAACCACTGACAGCCGAAGAGCTGTTGCTGAGCAAGCGCGTCGAGACCAATCAAAGCGGAACCCTCGATGCACTGGTCGAGCAAATTCGCCAGCGCATGCCTGGTCTGTAAGAAAAACTTCTTGGTCGCGTCGTCACCTTAGGCGAGCGGCCAAGCAATAGTGGCACTATAATGGCGCCATAAATCCAACAGGTGTCGCTATCATGAGTCAGCCCAAGCTTCTTGATACCCCGCTCTATTCGCTTCTGCATAAAGACGATATCCGCGGTTTCAACCAGGAACGCCCCAAAGACGGCGTCATCGACATGCGCGGTGGCGACTTCCGCGGGCTGGATCTGCGCGATCTGAACGCCAGCGGCGTGGATTTCACCGATGCGTACTTCCGCTCCGCCGATTTGCGCGGGCTGGACTTGCGCGACTGTTCACTGGAAGGCGCGAGCCTGGCCCATGCGCAGATTTCGGGCACCTACTTCCCGCCGGAACTGACGGCCGACGAGATCCTCATGTCGGTCAATTTCGGCACGCGCCTGCGCTACCGCACCAAGTAACACGCCCTCCCAAGCCCCCGGTCTCGTGCAAGACGGACCGGGGACTTCGCGCCTGCCCGCAATAAAACGTCGACGCCATCCTTATAAGCTTTTGCGCCATTCCTGACCAAAGAACTACGCTTTTCCTACTGAGCGCTACACTCCTTTTCAGGCTTGCCTGGTCACGACACCCACCGCACCATTCGGCCGTCGCAAGGAGGCTCGATGAACGATGAGCTGCAACACCTGAGAAACCTTGGCAAGACCTCGGCGCAATGGCTGCATGCGGCGGGCATCCACAGTGCGTCAGACCTGCGGCGCCTGGGCGCGGTCGATGCTTATCGAGCCGTTCGCACGCGTGGCTTCCGTGCCTCGAAAGTCTTGCTGTATGCAATCGAAGGGGCATTGATGGATGTGCATTGGAACGACATCCCAGCCGAACGCAAGGAGGCGCTGAACCGCCAATTGGATGCTATCTCGGCGCGCCAGAAGAATTAGATCGACGACCCCACCCGCCGCGGACAAAGATTCCGGACAAGGGCCTGTGAAAACAAATCTTGACTCTCAAATGAGAATCGTTATGATTATCACAACTGGTCGCGAGATCAGCCGATAACTGAAAGACCATTGGTTCGGACTCTCAGATTATCTCCTCATCAGGCTAATCACGGTTATTTGACCCGGCTCTTGCCGGGTCTTTTTTTGCCGGTAAAAAGCCTCAGCGCGCAATGATCAACGGATGCCCGCGCTCCGGATGCGGCTGCACCAGCACATCCAGCCCGAAGACCGCTTTGAGCGGCTCAGGCCGCAGAACCTGTGCCGGGGTATCCAGCGCATGGGGGCGGCCCGCGTCGAGCAACAGAATCCGGTCGCAGTAACGCGCCGCCAGGTTCAGGTCATGCAGAATCACCAGCACTGCTGCGCCACGGTCAGCAAAGCGGCGTATCGCCTGCAAGGTCGTGTGTTGATGCAAAGGGTCAAGCATCGAGGTCGGCTCATCCAGCAGCAACGTCTGCCCCGCCTGCCCGGGCCATAACTGCGCCAGCACCCGCGCCAGGTGAACGCGCTGCCGCTCGCCACCCGACAAGGCCAGGTAACTGCGACCGCTCAAGTGCCCAACATCTGCGGCCTGCAACGCGGCATCGATAATCTCATCATCCCGCACGCGCCCGGTCTGATGGGGCAAGCGGCCCATGCCGACCACCTCTTCGACACGAAAGGCGAAATCCAGGGTTGAAGCCTGCGGCAACACGGCCAGGCGTTGCGCGCGTTGCGACCCGCTCCAGTCTTTCAGTTCGTGCTGATCCAGCCACACCTGGCCTTGATCCGGGTGCAGTTCCCCGCACAACGCGCCCAGCAACGTGCTCTTGCCCGCGCCATTCGGGCCCAGCACGCCAAGCACCTGGCCGGGCAACAGGTCCAACGTGACATCCGCCAGTACGGTTTTGCGACCGCGACGAATCCTCAGCCCTTCCACTCGCAGCATCAGGCGCGCCCTCGCAACAACAGGTAAAGAAAAAATGGCGCACCAATCAACGCGGTGACGATACCGATCGGCAACTCCGCCGGCGCCAAGGCCAGGCGCGCGACCAGATCCGCCAACAGCAGCAAGCTCGCCCCCGCCAGCACCGAGGCGGGTAACAGCACGCGATGATCCGGCCCGGCCAACAATCGCACCAGGTGCGGCACCACCAGGCCGACGAAGCCGATCATCCCCGCTGCCGCCACCGCCGCGCCCACGCCCAATGCGGTGCAGAACACCAATTCGCGCTTGAGCCGCTCGACATCGACCCCGAGATGAGCGGCCTCGGATTCGCCGAGCAACAGTGCATTCAATGCCTTCGCCCGCCGCGGCAGCCACAGCGCCACGCCAGCGCTCACCAGCAGCAACGGCCACAGGCGCGAATAGCTGGCGCCATTGAGGCTGCCCAGGTTCCAGAAAGTCAGTGTGCGCAGGGTGGCGTCATCGGCCAGGTAGGTAAACAAGCCCACCGCCGAGCTGGCGAGCGCCGTGAGGGCGATACCGGCGAGCAGCATGGTCGCGACATGGGTCTGGCCGTTGCGCCGCCCCAGCCGGTAGACCAGCGCCGTCACCCCCACCCCACCGAGAAACGCGCACAACGACAACAGATATGGGCCGAACACCTCCGGCAACCCACCCAGAAACGAGCCGCCGACAATGGCGAAGGCCGCACCGAGTGCCGCGCCGCTGGATACCCCGACCAACCCCGGATCGGCCAGCGGGTTGCGAAACAACCCCTGCATCGCTACGCCCGACAAGGCCAATACGCCGCCCACCGCCAGCCCCAGCAAGGTTCGCGGCAAACGGATCTGCCCGAGAATCAGCTCCGCCTGCTCCAGGCCGCTGGCCTCGATCGGCACGCCCATCAGGCGCAAGGCCGCCCTGAGCGTATCCAGCAATGGTAGGCTGACCGGCCCCAGCGCCAATGAAAGCCAGATCGCCAGCACACACAACAGCGTCAGGCCGATAAACAGCGTTCGGGGTTTCACCAGCGTACTCATGGGGCAGACG
The DNA here is from genome assembly GCF_024519615.1 of Pseudomonas sp. Pse79. Lineage (NCBI taxonomy): Bacteria > Pseudomonadati > Pseudomonadota > Gammaproteobacteria > Pseudomonadales > Pseudomonadaceae > Pseudomonas > Pseudomonas sp. Pse79. The sequence continues at coordinate 186,394 of NZ_JALJRR010000012.1, read as the reverse complement.
TGGCCTGGGACGGATAGAAGCCGGCCGACAACTGCACCAGGCTTTGCGGCAGACGCGGCCCGAGCCCGCCGACCAGCAGCGTCGGGTCCACCTCAAACACCCGTGCCTGTTTAGCCGCCGGCGTGGACGCCAGGATCGGGTTCTCCTTGAACAAGGCCGCACGCGCCGCCTCGCCGGTCAGCGCACGGTCGGCAAACACCAGCACCTCGGGGCTCAACCCGGCCAACGACTCCATGGAAAACGGCTTATAACCGCTGTGGGTCGCCAGGTTGCGCCCGCCCGCCTGCCGCAGCATCCAGTCAGCCGCCGTGTCTTTGCCAGCGATCAGCGGCTTGCCGCCGGCATTGCCGAGCAGCATCAACACCCCCGGGGCCTTGTGTGTGGCCTGGGCTGTGGCAACCCAACGTTTCTGCCGGTCAAGCGCCTGTTCATACGCGGTAAACAATGCATGGGCCTTGGCCTCACTGCCCAACAACCTCCCCAGGTGTTCGAGGTTGCCTTTCAACGTCGGCAAATCCGGCTGCGCCGAGAACATTTCCACCTGCACCCCGGCGTTGCGAATCTGCGCCAGCACCGGCGGCGGCCCCATTTCCTCGGTACCCACCAAGACCTGCGGGCGCAGACTGAGAATGCCCTCGGCCGACAACTGCCGCTGATAACCGACGCTCGGCAATGCCTTGAGCGAAGCCGGATGCTGGCTGGTGGTGTCGACGCCCACCAACTTCGACTCACCGCCCAGGGCCGTCACCCACTCCGATAACGCGCCGCCAGCACTCACCCAGCGTTGCGGCAGTTCCGAGGCGTGCGCCCCAGGGTTGAGCATCAGTCCGACAACAAGCGCGATAGCGCTGGCACTCAAGCGCATAACAGGGTTTCCTTCCAGGGGCGGGGCTGCTGAAACACTCATGGATGTGACAGATACCTCTTGCCGGGCATCGTACTGAGCGCCCAGTCAGCTAACGGGCGAAGCCTGCATTTGATAATTGTTTGCATTTGAACGTCAAGGCACTTAAGGATTGGAATGAAGTTTCTCTGCCCCTCCGACACCCTCGCCCCCAACAGCAGCCGTGGTTTTGATATCGACGGGCACAAACTGCTGGCCGTGCGCCGGGATGGCATCGCCTACTTCTATCGCAATCGCTGCCCCCATCGCGGCGTCCCCCTGGAATGGCAGCCCGATCACTTCCTCGACGCCAGCGCCAGCCTGATCCAATGCGCCACCCACGGCGCGTTGTTCCTGATCGAGAGCGGCGAATGCATCGCCGGCCCCTGCGCGGGTCAAAGCCTCACTGCCCTGCCCGGCCGCGAAGACGAACAGGGCCTGTGGGTAGAACTCTAGTCGCCGAGCAGCACGTCCAAGCGGCGTTCGACGTAAATTTCCTCGGCCGTGACACGCACACCATACGCCAGCACTTCCACGCCCGCGGCCTTGGCCTCGCGCAGGGCGGCAGCGTAGGCCGCGTCGATTTCCACAGCCGGGCGCACGGCCTCGATCCCGGACAGGTTGACGCAATACAGCTGCACCGCCCGCACACCATCTCGGGCCAGGTGCGCCAGCTCGCGTAGATGCTTGGCACCGCGCTGGGTCACGGCGTCCGGAAACGCCGCAATCGAGGTGCCATCGAACCCCAGCGTCACACTTTTGACTTCGACATAGGCCGCCCCCTCGGGGTAATCCAGGCGAAAATCAATGCGGCTGTTCTCCTGACCGTAAGGCACTTCACGCTTCAACGCGCTAAAGCCGTTGAGTTCGGTGATGACCCCGGCATGCAACGCCTCCTCAACCAGTTGATTGGCACGCGCCGTATTGACGCACGCGAGGCGGCCTTGAGGCGTCTCGGCAATTTCCCAGGTGCCGGGCAACTTGCGCTTGGGGTCAGTGGAGCGACTGAACCAGACCTGCCCGCCCTCGACCATGCAATTGAGCATCGAGCCGGTATTGGGGCAGTGAATGGTCAACAACTCGCCGGTAACGGTTTCGATATCGGTGAGAAAACGCTTGTAGCGGCGAATCAGCCGCGCCTCTTCGAGGGGAGGATGAAAGCGCATCAGCCCTGCCAGCTCCGCAGCCCACGGGCGATGCGCTCTACCGCCTCTTGTAGCCGATCAAGGTTTTGCGTGTAGGCAAAGCGCACATGGTGGCCGGCTTGATAACGACCGAAATCCAGCCCGGGGGTGAACGCCACATGTTCGGTCTCAAGGAAATGACGGCAAAACGCGAAGGCATCACCGCCGAACGCGCTGATATCGGCGTACAAATAGAACGCCCCTTCCGGTTCGACGGCAATACCGAAGCCCAACTCGCGCAGGGCCGGCAGCAGGAAGTCGCGACGGCGCCCGAACTCGGCACGACGCGCTTCCAGAATGCTCAGGGTTTGCGGGGTGAAGCAGGCCAACGCCGCGTACTGCGCCATGCTCGGAGCGCTGATGTAGAGGTTTTGCGCGAGCTTCTCCAGCTCACCGACGGCATCGGGCGGTGCCACCAGCCAACCCAGGCGCCAGCCGGTCATGCCGAAATACTTCGAAAAACTATTCAGGACAAACGCACCATCGTCGACTTCCAGCACGCTGGCCGCCTCGGTGCCGTAAGTGAGGCCGTGGTAGATCTCGTCCACCACCAAATGGCCGTTACGCGCCTTGATGGCACTCGACAACCCGGCCAGTTCGTCCCGCGTCAGGATGGTGCCGGTGGGGTTGGCCGGCGATGCGACCAGCGCGCCCACGCTGTCCTGGTTCCAGTGCTTGGCCACCAGGTCGGCGGTCAATTGATAACGCACGTCCGGCCCCACGGGCACCAACTGCGCCGCGCCTTCCACCAGGCGCAGGAAGTGGCGGTTTCACGGGTAACCCGGGTCGGCCAACAGCCAGTGTTTACCAGGGTCCACCAGCAGGCTGCTGGCCAACAGCAACGCGCCGGAGCCGCCCGGGGTGATCAGGATGCGCTCGGGGTCCACGCTCAGGCCGTAGCGTTGCTGGTAGAAACCGCTGATGGCATGGCGCAGCTCCGGCAGGCCGCGGGCTGCGGTATAGCGGGTCTTGCCATTGGCCAGCGCGGCCTGGCCGGCCTGGATGATCGGCTCGGCGGTGGTGAAATCCGGTTCGCCGATTTCCAGATGGATGACATCATGGCCTGCCGCTTGCAGCTCATTGGCTCGCGCCAGCAACGCCATGACATGAAAAGGTTCGATGGCGCGACTGCGCGCACTGTAGGGCTGAGCCATTAGCCTTCCTTAACGGTGAGGACAAAAACAGCGATTCTACCGAACCCTCGCGGTAAAACATGCTCTATTGCCTGCCAGGCCGTCCACGATGAACCCGGCAAGCGCTTGCAAAACGACTAAAATCAACCTTCGAGACGATTCATACCCAGCCACAGCGGGTTGCTGCTGTTTGCAACCCCTGCGTGATGGGCCTCGACAACCGGGAGTGGCGCACCCTGAATCTATCTGGTAAGTTCGCCCGCTTGCAGCCGCAGGGCCGGCAGGTGTCGGTGACGTTGCAATCCTGCGCAATGGATTAGAAGAGTGAGAGGCGGTCTATTCATGTCCACCCAAGCAAAGCAACAGCAATCCCCAGGCCTCAGCGGCTTCGAACCTTACGTCACGAAGGAAGGTGAGGAGTACATGGGCGAGCCCATGCGCGAGCACTTCACCAAGATCCTTAACAAGTGGAAACAAGACTTGATGCAGGAGGTCGACCGCACCGTTGACCATATGAAGGACGAAGCAGCCAACTTCCCTGATCCGGCCGACCGTGCGAGCCAGGAAGAAGAGTTCGCCCTTGAACTGCGTGCCCGTGATCGCGAACGCAAGCTGATCAAGAAGATCGACAAGACACTGCAGTTGATCAAGGACGAAGAATACGGCTGGTGCGAATGCTGCGGCATCGAAATCGGTATTCGCCGCCTGGAAGCACGTCCTACCGCCGACATGTGCGTGGACTGCAAGAACCTGGCAGAAATCAAGGAAAAACAGGTCGGCAAGTAACCCCTGCCGAGCTGAACGAATGGGGCGTACAAACGCCCCATTTTTGTTTCTGGCGTTTAGCGATTTTCCAGTAGTATCCGGCCCATGATAGCCTCTCCCTATATCGGGCGTTTCGCCCCCACGCCCAGCGGCCACCTGCACTTCGGCTCGCTGGTCGCCGCCCTCGCCTCTTACCTTGACGCCCGCGCCAACCATGGCCGCTGGCTGATGCGTATGGAAGACCTCGACCCTCCCCGCGAAGAACCCGGCGCCCAGGCGGCAATCCTGCATGCCCTGGAAAGCTATGGCTTCGAGTGGGACGGTGAACTGGTCCGACAAAGCGACCGGCACGATGCCTACGCCAAGGTGCTGAACGACCTGTTCAACCACGGCCTGGCCTACGCCTGTACCTGCTCGCGCAAACAGCTGGAGCCCTACCACGGGATCTACCCTGGCTTGTGCCGTAATGCCGGTCATGAGCAGCACGATGCGGCCATCCGCCTGCGCGTCCCGGAGCTGGAGTACCACTTTACCGACCGCGTACAAGGCGAATTCCGACAACACCTGGGCCGCGAAGTGGGTGACTTCATCATCCGTCGCCGTGACGGCCTCTACGCCTACCAACTGGCCGTGGTGCTCGATGACGCCTGGCAAGGTGTTACCGACATCGTGCGCGGCGCCGACCTGCTCGACTCCACGCCGCGCCAGCTGTACCTGCAAGAATTATTGGGGCTGCGCCAACCGCGTTACCTGCACGTGCCGCTGATCGTCCAGCCGGACGGTAACAAGTTGGGCAAATCCTATCGTTCCCCGCCCTTGACCACGGACCAGGCCACGCCTTTGCTGTTGAGAGCCCTGCGCGCCCTCGGCCAGCAACCCGGCGACGAACTGCTGCACGCCAGCCCACGGGAACTGCTGGATTGGGGCATTGCCCACTGGGATGCGCAGCTGATCCCGCGCACACTCACGCTGGCCGAAGCGCAGTTGCGCTGAAGGCGCTTGCAGCCGGCCAGGCATCCGTTACCATCGCCGCAGTTATTCAATCAGAGGCCAACATGTACATCTATCGCTTGGTCCTGCTGCTGGTCGTCGGGATCTACCTGTTTTCCCCCGCCATCATGGATTGGTGGATCGACGCCACGGGCGCCTGGTATCGCCCCTATCTGCTGTGGCTGATCCTGATCGTCGTGACTTTCATCCTGCAGAGCCAAAAAGATGCCGATGAGCTTTAGCCTCACCCAGATGCTGCTGATCAGCGCCGCCTACCTGGCTGCGCTGTTCGGAGTCGCCTGGATCAGTGAGCGCGGAATGATTCCGCGGGCGATCATTCGCCATCCGTTGACCTACACCTTGTCCTTGGGCGTCTACGCCAGCGCCTGGGCGTTCTATGGCACGGTGGGCCTGGCCTATCAGTATGGGTATGGCTTTCTGTCCAGTTACCTCGGGGTGTCCGGGGCCTTCTTGCTGGCGCCGGTGCTGCTGTACCCGATCCTGAAGATCACCCGCACCTATCAGTTGTCGTCCCTGGCCGACTTGTTCGCCTTCCGCTTTCGCAGCACCTGGGCGGGCGCGCTGACCACGATTTTCATGCTGATCGGCGTGCTGCCCTTGCTGGCCCTGCAGATCCAGGCAGTGGCCGACTCCATCAGCATCCTGACCCGTGAGCCGGTGCAGTATCGCGTGGCCCTGGCCTTCTGCGCGCTGATCAGCCTGTTCACGATTTTCTTCGGCTCACGCCACATCGCCACCCGTGAGAAACACGAAGGCCTGGTCTTTGCGATTGCTTTCGAGTCGGTGATCAAGCTGATCGCCATCGGTGGCGTCGGCCTGTATGCGCTCTACGGCGTATTCGACGGCCCGCAACAGCTGGAGTTGTGGCTGCTGCAAAACCAGACCGCCCTCGCCGCGCTGCACACCCCGCTGCAGGAAGGCCCGTGGCGCACGTTGCTGCTGGTGTTCTTCGCCTCGGCCATCGTGATGCCGCACATGTACCACATGACGTTCACCGAGAACCTCAACCCACGCTCGCTGGTCAGCGCCAGTTGGGGCTTGCCGCTGTTCCTGCTGTTGATGAGCCTGGCGGTGCCGCTGATCTTGTGGGCCGGCCTGAAGTTGGGCGCCACCACCAACCCTGAATATTTCACCCTCGGCGTCGGCATCGCCGCCAACAGCCCGGCCCTGGCGCTGCTGGCCTATGTCGGCGGGTTGTCGGCGGCCAGTGGCCTGATCATCGTCACCACGCTGGCGCTCTCGGGCATGGCGCTCAATCACCTGGTGCTGCCGCTGTACCAGCCGCCGGCCGAAGGCAATATCTACCGCTGGCTGAAATGGACCCGCCGCGCGCTGATCGTCGCGATCATCATGGCCGGCTACGGTTTCTACCTGCTGCTGGGCGCCGGGCAAGACCTGGCCAACCTGGGGATCGTCGCGTTTGTCGCCACCTTGCAGTTCCTGCCGGGGGTGTTGTCGGTGCTGTACTGGCCGACGGCCAATCGGCGCGGCTTTATCGCCGGGTTGCTCGCCGGGATTCTGGTGTGGCTGGTGACCATGTTGCTGCCGTTGGTCGGCAACCTGCAGGGTTTCTACATCCCGCTGCTGAACATGATCTACGTGCTCGACGACACCAGCTGGCACATGGCGGCGATCGCCTCGCTGGCCGCCAACGTGCTGATGTTCACCCTGATCTCCCTGTTCACCAACGCCAGCCCGGAAGAAACCAGCGCCGCCGAAGCCTGCGCGGTGGACAACGTGCGCCGCCCGCAACGCCGCGAGCTGCATGCCGCCTCGCCCCAGGAGTTCGCCACGCAACTGGCCAAGCCCCTGGGCGCCAAGGCCGCGCAAAAGGAAGTCGAACAAGCGCTGCGCGACCTCTATCTGCCGTTCGACGAGCGCCGCCCCTACGCCCTGCGCCGCCTGCGCGACCGAATCGAAGCCAACCTGTCCGGGCTGATGGGCCCCAGCGTGTCGCAGGACATGGTGGAAACGTTCCTGCCCTACAAGGCGAGCGGCGAAAACTACGTCACTGAAGACATCCACTTCATCGAAAGCCGGCTCGAGGATTATCACTCACGCCTCACTGGCCTGGCCGCCGAACTCGATGCCCTGCGCCGCTACCACCGCCAGACCTTGCAGGAACTGCCGATGGGGGTCTGCTCCCTGGCCAAGGACCAGGAGATTCTGATGTGGAACAAGGCCATGGAAGAACTCACCGGCATTGCCGCGCAACGGGTCGTGGGCTCGCGCCTCAATACCCTGGGCGACCCGTGGAAGGAACTGCTGCAAGGCTTTATCAACCTGCCCGACGAACACTTGCACAAGCAGCACCTGGCCCTCGACGGCCAGACCCGCTGGCTCAACCTGCACAAGGCGGCGATCGACGAGCCCCTGGCCCCCGGTAACAGCGGCCTGGTGTTGCTCGTCGAAGACCTGACCGAAACCCAGATGCTCGAAGACAAGCTGGTGCATTCCGAGCGCCTGGCCAGTATCGGTCGCCTGGCGGCCGGCGTGGCCCATGAAATCGGCAACCCGATCACCGGTATCGCCTGCCTGGCGCAGAACCTGCGCGAAGAGCGCGAGGAAGACGGCGAAATCACCGAGATCAGCGGGCAGATCCTCGAACAGACCAAGCGCGTGTCGCGCATCGTGCAGTCGCTGATGAGCTTCGCCCACGCCGGCGCCCATCAGAACCACGACGAAGCGGTGTGCCTGGCCGAAGTGGCACAGGATGCCATTGGGCTGCTGGCCTTGAATCGGCGCAATTTCGAAGTACAGTTCTTCAACCTGTGCGATCCCGACCACTGGGTCGACGGTGACTCCCAGCGCTTGGCGCAGGTGTTGATCAACCTGCTGTCGAACGCCCGCGACGCGTCCCCGGCCGGCAGTGCGGTACGCGTCAAGAGCGAGGCTTTCGAGCACACGGTCGACCTGATCGTGGAGGACGAAGGCAGCGGCATTCCACAGAACATCAAGGACCGCTTGTTCGAACCCTTCTTCACCACCAAGGACCCCGGTGAAGGCACCGGTCTGGGCCTTGCACTGGTCTATTCCATCGTTGAAGAGCATTATGGACAAATCACCATCGACAGCCCGGCTGACACAGAAAGCCAACGCGGCACCCGTATTCGGGTGACCTTGCCGCGTCATGTCGAAGCGACGTCCGCTGTGAACTGAGACCGTCGAGAGAATTGAATCAATGCCGCACATTTTGATCGTCGAAGACGAAACCATTATCCGCTCTGCCTTGCGTCGCCTGCTTGAACGTAATCAGTACCAGGTCAGCGAAGCCGGCTCGGTGCAGGAAGCCCAAGAGCGGTTCAGTATTCCCACGTTCGACCTGATTGTCAGCGACCTGCGCCTGCCCGGCGCGCCGGGCACCGAGTTGATCAAGCTCGGCCAGGGCACCCCGGTGCTGATCATGACCAGCTACGCCAGCCTGCGCTCGGCGGTGGACTCCATGAAGATGGGCGCGGTGGACTACATCGCCAAGCCGTTCGACCACGATGAGATGCTCCAGGCCGTGGCCCGCATCCTGCGTGACCGCCAGTCGGCCAGCAGCGCTACGGCCGAACAGCGTCCCGCCGGCAAGGCGGCCAACGGCGCCGACAAGCCGGGCGTCGACAACAGCAATGGCGAGATCGGCATCATCGGCTCCTGCCCACCGATGCAGGACCTGTACAGCAAGATCCGCAAAGTGGCGCCGACGGACTCGAATGTGCTGATCCAGGGCGAGTCGGGGACCGGTAAGGAACTGGTGGCCCGCGCCCTGCACAACCTGTCCAAGCGCGCCAAGGCACCGATGATCTCGGTGAACTGCGCGGCAATCCCCGAATCCCTGATCGAGTCCGAACTGTTCGGCCACGAGAAAGGCGCGTTTACCGGCGCCAGCGCCGGGCGCGCGGGCCTGGTGGAAGCGGCGGACGGCGGCACGCTGTTCCTCGACGAAATCGGCGAGTTGCCCCTGGAAGCCCAGGCGCGCCTGCTGCGTGTACTGCAAGAAGGCGAAATCCGCCGGGTGGGTTCGGTGCAATCGCAGAAGGTCGATGTGCGCCTGATCGCGGCCACTCACCGCGACCTCAAGAGCCTGGCCAAGATCGGCCAGTTCCGTGAAGACTTGTATTACCGCCTGCATGTGATCGCACTCAAGCTGCCGGCCCTGCGGGAACGGGGTGCCGACGTCAACGAGATCGCCAATGCGTTCCTGTTGCGCCAGAGCGCGCGCATCAACCGTACCGACCTGCGGTTCGCCGCAGACGCCGAGCAGGCGATTCGGCACTACTCGTGGCCGGGTAACGTGCGGGAGTTGGAGAATGCGGTCGAGCGTGCGGTGATTCTGTCGGAGAGCCCGGAAATTTCCGCCGAACTGCTGGGTATCGATATAGAGCTCAGTGACCTGGAAGACGACGACTTCATCGGCCTGGCCCCGCAACAGGGCGCCGCTGGCAATACCAGCCATGAACCGACGGAAGATTTGTCACTGGAAGACTACTTCCAGCATTTCGTCCTCGAGCACCAGGACCACATGACCGAGACCGAACTGGCGCGCAAGCTGGGCGTAAGCCGCAAGTGCCTGTGGGAACGGCGCCAACGCCTGGGCATTCCACGACGCAAGACCGGAGTGGCCAGCGAAAGCTGAGGGCGCGCGCCCACAGGTAACACCCGCCAATGTGAAAAAACTGTTACCGCGGATATTTCGCGTAACAAAAGCCGGGGCTTACGGTAACGAAGCCCCGGCTTTTTTTTCGCCGCCAAACAGCCAAAAACCCCTCAACCCCCTGGTTTTGCTGGTCGGCGCAAAAGTTGGCACGCACCCTGCTATATGCTTAGTACAAAAACAATAACAAGCTTTGTACAAGACAATAAAAATAAGACGAATCGACTCACGCACAATAAAAACAACACGGCGGAGGCGCAGCTAACTGATTCTTTTGGAGAGGCGTTGCATTTGGGGCTTGCCCCGCAACCAGGCCGAGAACAACAAAAACTGCCCTAAGGCAGAGCCTGAACTGGTTGGATCGTAGATCAGCAACACAGCGACCAAAGCAATCCGTTTGCTCTTGACTCCCGATTGGGAGTGTCATGAAGGTCACACTTCATGGCGAGGGCGATCAACAAAAACAAAAAGCCCGAAACCAATAATAAAAATAGAGCACGCAACTACTTCTGGGGGAGCTTCGGCTCCCCTTGTAGTTTCCGGTATTTGACGTTTTTAGGCTTATGGCGCAAGGCCTGTAGCTTGTTCCTACACCATCCCCCGACTAAATGCTAGAATCCCGGCCCATCATGCGGTCATTCTTCGTTATGGCCGAACATTCCTTCAAACAGTGCATCCCATGCTGAAGAAGTTGTTCCAGTCATTCCGTTCTCCCTTGCGTCGAACGCAACACAAACGCAGCACGCCTGAAGTGCTCAACAGCAGCCAACATTCGCTGCAACGCGCTCAGTTCAGCCGTTATGCAGTGAACATCGTCGAACGTTTGCAGAACGCCGGTTACCAGGCTTATCTGGTGGGCGGCTGTGTACGCGACATGTTGCTCAATATCACGCCCAAGGACTTCGACGTCGCCACCAGCGCCACGCCCGAGCAAGTGCGCGCCGAGTTTCGCAATGCGCGCATCATCGGCCGCCGCTTCAAGCTGGTGCATATTCACTTTGGCCGCGAAATCATCGAGGTCGCGACCTTCCGTGCCGGTCATCCGCAAAACGATGAGGAAGAAGACACCAATCAGTCTTCCCGCAACGAAAGCGGACGCATCCTGCGCGACAACGTCTACGGCACCCTGGAAGAAGACGCGCAGCGCCGCGACTTCACCATCAACGCCTTGTATTACGACCCGGTCAGCGAGCGCATCCTCGATTACGCCAACGGCGTACACGATATTCGCAACAACCTGATCCGCCTGATCGGCGACCCGACGCAGCGCTACCAGGAAGACCCGGTACGCATGCTGCGGGCGGTGCGTTTCGCCGCGAAGCTGAACTTCGGTATCGAGCGCCACACGGCGGCACCGATTCGCGAACTGGCGCCGATGCTGCGGGAAATCCCCTCGGCGCGCCTGTTCGAAGAAGTGCTCAAGCTGTTCCTCTCGGGCTACGCCGCCGATACCTTCGAAATGCTCGTTGACCTGCAGTTGTTCGATCCCTTGTTCCCGGCGAGCGCCGAAGCACTGGAATACAACCCGACGTATACCCACACCCTGATCAGCGAAGCGTTGATCAACACCGACCTGCGCATCAAACAGAACAAACCGGTCACCCCGGCGTTCCTGTTTGCCGCCCTGTTGTGGCCGGCCTTGCCCAAACGCGTACTGCGCCTGCAGGACCGTGGCATGCCGCCGATCCCGGCCATGCAGGAAGCCGCTCACGAGTTGATCGCCGAGCAGTGCCAGCGCATCGCCATCCCGAAACGCTTCACCCTGCCGATCCGCGAGATCTGGGACATGCAGGAACGCCTGCCGCGTCGCAGCGGCAAGCGCGCCGACCTGTTGCTGGAGAACCCGCGCTTCCGTGCCGGCTACGACTTCCTGCTGCTGCGTGAAAGCGCCGGCGAGCAGACCGACGACCTGGGCGAATGGTGGACCGACTACCAGGACGCCAATGACAGCGAGCGCCGCGAGATGATTCGTGAACTCGGCAGCAAAGGCGATGGCGTCGGCGAAGGGCCCAAGAAGCGCCGTCGCAGCGGGAGCAAACGCAAGCGCAGCGCCGCCGATGCCTCGGGCGCCGCAGGCGAATAAACGTGGAACGCATCTACATCGGCATGGGCAGCAACCTGGCGGCCCCGGAGCAACAATTGCGCAATGCTATCGAGGCGTTGGCGCAATTGCCGGGTACTACCGTCGCCGGGGTGTCGGCCTTCTATCAAAGCGACTCCCTGCTCCCCGGCCAACCGCGCTACACCAATGCGGTCGCGGCCCTGGACAGCTGCCTGGCGCCACTGGAACTGCTCGATGCGCTGCAAGCCATCGAGAACGACCAAGGCCGCGAACGCCTTGAACGTTGGGGCCCACGCACGCTCGACCTGGATATCCTGCTGTTCGGCGACCGCCTGATCGACGAACCACGCCTGCAAGTGCCGCACTATCAGATGCACCTGCGCGCCTTCGTGCTGTACCCGCTGGCCGAACTGGCCCCAGCCACCCTGCAATTGCCCGATGGCCGGCGCCTCAGCGACCTGCTCGCAGCCTGCCCGTTTGTCGGCCTGGAACGCATGCCTGCGCTCAGCACCCAGCGTTGATCAGCCACTGCTGAATCGCATCAGTAACAGCGGTAACACCACCGCCGTAACAATGCGGTAACACATGCAATTGACTTCCCGTGTCCTCCTCACGACTATAGGCGTCCCGCTGCCGCCAACCGGCGCTAAAGGGCGCAATCCAGGCCTTATAAGCACTGCTCTCAAGAAAGTGCGCCTGTATAAACGAAGACTCACGCGCGTTACTCGCTGTTTCCATGCGCCTGAACGAGGACCCTTTTCATGCCAGACGTTACCCTGACCACCTTGCAGAGCCTCAAGCTCAAAGGTGAAAAAATCACGATGCTGACCTGCTATGACGCCACCTTCGCCCACGCCTGCTGCCAAGCCGGTGTCGAGGTGTTACTGGTGGGCGACTCCCTCGGCATGGTGCTTCAAGGGCATGACAGCACCCTGCCCGTCACCACGGATGAACTTGCGTACCACACCGCCAGCGTCAAGCGCGGTAACGACGGCGCCTTTATCATCGCCGACCTGCCGTTCATGGGTTACGCCACCGTCGAACAGACCTTCCACAACGCCGGCAAATTGATGCAAGCCGGCGCGCACATGGTCAAGCTCGAAGGGGCCGCCTGGCTCGCCGACTCGATCCGCATGCTGGCTGAACGCGGCGTGCCGGTGTGCGCGCACATGGGCCTGACACCGCAGTCCGTGAACATCCTCGGCGGCTATAAAGTCCAGGGCCGCAACGAAGCCCAGGCACGCCAGATGCGTGCCGATGCCATCGCCCTGGAACAAGCCGGCGCCGCGATGATCGTGCTCGAATGCGTGCCCAGCGAACTGGCCGCGGAGATCACCCATGCGGTCAAAGTGCCGGTGATCGGCATTGGTGCCGGGTCGGCCACCGACGGCCAGGTCCTGGTGCTGCACGACATGCTCGGCCTGTCGATGACCGGCCGGGTACCGAAGTTCGTGAAAAACTTCATGACCGGCCAGGACAGCATCCACGCCGCGTTGAGCGCATACGTCGCCGAAGTCAAAGGCGTGACCTTCCCAGGCGCCGAACACGGATTCTCTGCATGAACACCGTAAAAACCCTACGTGAACTGCGGGCCGCCGTTACCCATGCCCGCAGCGCCGGCAAACGTATCGGCTTTGTGCCCACCATGGGCAACCTGCACAGCGGCCACGCGGCCCTCGTGGCCAAGGCGGCCCAACAGGCGGATTTCGTGGTCGCGAGCATCTTCGTCAACCCGCTGCAATTTGGCGCCGGCGAAGACCTGGACAAGTACCCGCGCACCCTCGCCGCCGACCAGGAAAAACTCCTGCAAGCCGGCTGCAACCTGTTGTTCGCGCCAAGCGTCGAGGAAATGTACCCCAGCGGCATGACCGGCCAGACCCGCGTCAGCGTGCCGCAATTGTCCGAAGGCCTGTGCGGCGCCAGCCGTCCTGGGCACTTTGAAGGTGTGGCCACGGTGGTCAACAAGCTGTTCAACATGGTCCAGCCGGATATGGCCGTGTTTGGCCAGAAGGACTACCAGCAACTGGCCGTGATTCGCGCCATGGTCCATGACCTGAACATGCCGATCCAGATCATCGGTGAACCGACCGTGCGCGCCGAGGATGGCCTCGCGCTGTCATCGCGCAACGGTTACCTCACCGCCGAGCAGCGGGCCGTCGCGCCGACGTTGTACCGCAGCCTGAGTCAGATTGCCGCCGCCATCAAAGGCGGCGACCGCGACTTCGCCAAACTGCGTGCCGAACAGGTTCAGCAGATCGAAGCCGCCGGCATGCGCGTGGATTACCTCGAAGTGCGCCAAGGCGTCCACCTGCGCCCGGCCACGGCCGAGGATCGCGATGTAGTGATCCTGGTCGCGGCCTACCTGGGCGCGACACGCCTGATCGACAACCTGCATCTGACCCTCGACTGACCCCCTGCCCGTTACCCAGCCTGATGCGCCGGTATAAAAAAGTACCGGCCACAGCGCAGACAAAGCCAAGACATATCGACACGCTAGGTTTAATGTATTCGCCCTGCGCTATGGTTAGCGCTGTCCGGAACCCATTGCTTGATGAAAGACTGGATGTTTCGGGCTTTGAAGTGTCCTAAAGGCAGTCCCCGTAATAAAAGGAAACCCGCAGCGATGGCGTACTACCGCACCCCTCATGACGTTACCGCTCTGCCCGCCTGGCGAGCGCTCAATCAACATCGCCAAGCCATGCAGGATTTCAGCATGCGCGACGCGTTCAATGCCGATCCTCAGCGTTTTTCCCAATTCACCTTGAGCAGCTGCGGGCTTTTCCTCGATTACTCGAAAAACCTGATCACCAGCGAAACCCGCAACCTGCTCGTGGACCTGGCCAAGGAAGTCGACCTTAAAGCCGCGATCGACGCGCTGTATGCCGGCGAGCCGGTGAACTCGTCCGAGGGTCGCCCTGCCCTGCACACCGCCCTGCGCCGCCCAGTGGGCGACAAGTTGTCGGTCAACGGCGTGAACATCATGCCGGACGTACACAAGGTGTTGAACCAGATCACTGACCTCGTGGGCCGCATCCACGACGGCCTGTGGCGCGGCTACACCGAGAAGCCGATCACCGACGTGGTGAACATCGGCATCGGTGGCTCGTTCCTCGGCCCGGAGCTGGTCTCCGAAGCGTTGCTGTCCTACGCCCACAAAGGCGTGCGCTGCCACTACCTGGCGAACATCGACGGCAGCGAGTTCCACGAGCTGACCATGAAGCTGCGCGCCGAGACCACGCTGTTCATCGTCTCGTCGAAATCCTTCAACACCCTCGAAACCCTGAAAAACGCCCAGGCCGCCCGCGCCTGGTACCTGGCCCAGGGCGGCTCGGAAGCCGAGCTGTATCGCCACTTCATCGCCGTATCGAGCAACAACGCGGCCGCCGTGGCCTTCGGTATCCGCGAAGAAAACATCTTCCCGATGTGGGACTGGGTCGGCGGCCGTTACTCGCTGTGGTCGGCCATCGGCCTGCCCATCGCCCTGGCCATCGGTATGTCGAACTTCAAGGAACTGCTGTCCGGTGCCTACACCATGGACCAGCATTTCCAGAACGCGCCGTTCGAACAGAACATGCCGGTGCTGCTCGGCCTGCTGGGTGTGTGGTACGGCAACTTCTGGGGCGCGCAGAGCCATGCGATCCTGCCCTACGACCACTACCTGCGTAACATCACCAAACACTTGCAACAGCTGGACATGGAATCCAACGGCAAGAGCGTGCGCCAGGACGGTACACCGGTGTCCACCGATACCGGCCCGGTGATCTGGGGCGGCGTGGGCTGCAACGGTCAGCACGCGTACCACCAGTTGCTGCACCAGGGCACCCAACTGATCCCGGCCGACTTTATCGTGCCGATCGTCAGCTTCAACCCGGTCTCCGACCACCATCAGTGGCTGTACGCCAACTGCCTGTCCCAGAGCCAGGCGCTGATGCTCGGCAAGACCCGCAGCGAAGCCGAAGCCGAGCTGCGCGACAAGGGCCTGCCGGAAGCCGACGTGCAGAAGCTGGCCCCGCACAAGGTGATCCCGGGCAACCGTCCGAGCAACACCCTGGTGGTCGAGCGCATCAGCCCGCGGCGCCTGGGCGCACTGGTCGCGATGTATGAACACAAAGTGTTCGTGCAAAGCGTGATCTGGGGCATCAACGCCTTCGACCAATGGGGCGTGGAGCTGGGCAAGGAACTGGGCAAGGGCGTCTACAACCGCCTGACCGGCGCCGAAGAAAGCCTGGCCGACGATGCGTCGACCCAGGGCCTGATCAACTACTTCCGCGGTCGTCACCGCGGCTGAAGTCGGTCACACAGGGCCGGCGTCCATTCGGACGTCGGCCTTGAACCCGCCCCCGACTGGGTGCATCTTTATGACTTGTCGCAAAAACAAGAATAAGGATCGCTCATGTTCGATATCAGCATGTTTCCCATCGCCGATGCCGTCCGCCGGGCTGCGCAACTGAGTCAAGAGGACTATCAGCGCCTCTATCGCCAATCCATCGAACAGCCGGACACGTTCTGGGCCGAACAGGCCAGGCGCTTTCTCGACTGGACCACGCCCTGGCACACCGTCAATACCTCGGACATCCAGACCGGCGCCACCCAATGGTTTGCCGGCGGCCAATTGAACGTCAGCTACAACTGCATCGACCGCCACCTGGCGCAACGCGCCGAGCAACCGGCCTTCATCTGGGAGGGCGATGATCCGACAGCGTCTTCCACCATCACCTACCGCCAACTGCATCAAAACGTCAGCCGCCTGGCCAATGTGCTGAAAAGCCGTGGCGTGAAAAAAGGCGACCGGGTGTGCATCTACATGCCGATGATTCCGCAAGCGGCCTACGCCATGCTCGCCTGTACGCGGATTGGGGCGGTGCATTCGGTGGTGTTTGGCGGTTTTTCACCCGACGCCCTGCGCGACCGTATTCTCGACGCCGACTGCCGCACGGTGATCACCGCCGATGAAGGCGTGCGCGGCGGCAAGCCGGTGGCGTTGAAACAAAATGTCGACAAGGCCCTGGCCAGTTGCCCGAACGTCAGCACCGTGCTGGTGGTAGCGCGCACCGGGGCCGCCGTGAACTGGAGCGAAGGCCGCGACCTCAACTATCAACAGGCCGTGGATGCCGCCAGCGATGACTGCCCACCCGAGCCGATGGGCGCCGAAGACCCGCTGTTTATCCTCTACACCTCCGGCAGCACCGGCAAACCCAAGGGCGTGCTGCACACCACCGGCGGCTACCTGCTGCAAGCCGCGATGACCTTCAAGTACGTGCTCGACTACCGCGACGGCGAAGTGTTCTGGTGTACCGCCGATGTGGGTTGGGTCACCGGCCACAGCTACATCGTGTACGGCCCGCTGGCCAATGGCGCCACCTCGCTGATGTTCGAAGGCGTACCCAGCTACCCGAGCAGCTCGCGCTTCTGGCAGGTCATCGACAAGCACCAGGTCAATATCTTCTATACCGCGCCGACGGCCCTGCGCGCATTGATGCGCGAGGGCCACGCTCCGTTGGAGAACACCTCCCGCGCCAGCCTGCGCCTGCTCGGCAGCGTCGGTGAGCCGATCAATCCGGAAGCCTGGGACTGGTACTTCAACGCCGTCGGCGAACAACGCTGCCCGATTGTCGATACCTGGTGGCAGACCGAAACCGGCGGCATCATGCTCAGCCCGCTGGTCAGCGCCCAGCGCATCAAGCCCGGCTGCGCGACCCAACCGATGTTCGGCGTGCTGCCGGTGCTGCTCGATGAGCACGGCAAGGAAATCAACGGCCCGGGCAGCGGCGTGCTGGCGATCAAATCCAGCTGGCCGGGGCAGATCCGCAGTGTCTATGGCGACCCGCAGCGCATGATCGACACCTATTTCAAACCCTACCCCGGTTATTACTTCACCGGCGATGGCGCGCGGCGTGACGAAGACGGCGACTACTGGATCACCGGGCGCATCGACGATGTGATCAACGTCTCCGGCCACCGTATCGGCACCGCCGAGGTGGAAAGTGCCCTGGTGTTGCATGACTGGGTCGCCGAGGCTGCGGTGGTGGGCTATCCCCATGACGTCAAAGGCCAGGGCATCTATGCGTTCGTCACGCCGATGAATGGCGTGGAGCCCAGCGATACACTGAAAAAACATCTGCTCGAACTGGTCAGCAAGGAAATCGGCAGCTTTGCCAAACCGGAACTGATCCAATGGGCCCCGGCCTTGCCGAAAACCCGCTCGGGTAAGATCATGCGACGCATTTTGCGCAAAATAGCCTGCAACGAGTTGGACAGCCTCGGAGATACCTCCACCCTGGCCGATCCCAGCGTGGTCGCCGGCCTGATCGACAAACGCCTGAACCGATAGGAACCCGCGCGTCGCCATGGAATTTATCCGCAGCCGTATCGAAACCCAGTTGATGAGCCTCACCGGCTTGTCGCTGGGCCAGTTGGACCTGGAAAACCCCAAGGGCGACCCCGGCCTGTTCGGCCCGGACTCGGTCAGTTGGCAAGTGCATGGCGATTTCAGCAGCATGCTCATCGGCGGCATCAGCGCCTTGATGCTGCAAGCCTTGCACCCATTGGCGCTGGCTGGCGTGTGGGACCATTCGAACTTTCGCCAGGACATGCTCGGGCGCCTGCGCCGCACATCGCAGTTCATTTCCGGCACCACCTTCGGCTCGCGCAAAGACGCCGACTGGCTGATCGAGAAAGTACGCACCATTCACCTGCAGGTTGTCGGCCATGCGCCCGACGGCCGCGCCTACGCGGCCAGCGACCCGCAGTTGCTGACCTGGGTGCATGTGGCGGAGGTCAGCAGCTTCCTCGCCGCGCACGTGCGTTATCGCAACCCGCAGCTGTCGGGGCGCGATCAGGATCGTTACTACAACGAAATCGCCCTGGTCGCCGAACGCCTGGGCGCGCGGAATGTGCCGCGCTCACGCGAAGAAATTGCGGATTATCTGGCGCGTATCCGTCCACAATTGTTGTGCGACGCGCGCAGCCGCGAAGTGCTGCGCCTGCTGCTCGAAGCCCCGGCGCCCAGCACCCTGGCCAAACCCTTTGGCGCCCTGATGATGCAGGCCGGGATCGACCTGCTGCCGGCCTGGGCCGCCGACATGCTGGGGCAACACCCGAGCCCGCTGCAACGCCAGCTGGTGCGTGCCGGGGTCAAGCGCAGCGCGCCGGTGCTGCGTTGGGCGATGCGCAATGGCTCGGTGCAGCGCGCGCATCGGCGGATGGGGTTGATGTAGGCGACGCTCCATAACTGCTAAACTCCGCGCCCACATTTACCCAGCAAGGCGCGCTCCATGTCTCCCCTGAACCAGGCGCTGCGCGCCGCCCTCGATCATCGTCAAGGCCTGATCAGCGAGTTGCATGCCCAAGGTACCGACTGTTACCGGTTGTTCCACGGCAGCCAGGAAGGCGCCGGTGGCCTGACCATCGACCGCTATGGCCCGCAATTGCTGGTGCAGAGCTTCCACCAACCGCTGGAAAGCGCAGACCTGCTGGACCTGCATCAACTGATCAGCCAGTACATGGGCCTGGAATTGCTGCTGGTGTACAACGACCGTTCCCGTGGCAACTCGCGGATCGACCGCGAAGACACGGTCTACCGCGCCACACCACAAGCGCTGCAGGACCTGGTCGGCCACGAATGGGGCCTCAATTACCGCGTGCGCGGGCGCCATGCCGGGCAAGACCCGTTGCTGTTCCTCGACCTGCGCAACACCCGCGGCTGGGTCAAGACACACAGTGCCGGCAAAAGCGTACTGAACCTGTTCGCCTACACCTGTGGCGTGGGCCTGAGCGCCGCGGCCGGCGGTGCCCGTGACGTGTGCAACCTGGATTTTGCCGAAGGCAACCTGGCGGTCGGCCGCGAAAACGGCCTGCTCAACCCGCAACTGGCACCCATGACGTTCGTGCAATCCGATTATTTCCCGGCGATTCGCCAGCTGGCCGGCCTGCCGATCACCCAGCGGCGCGGGCAGAAACTGCCGAGCTATCCACGCCTGGAACCGCGTCAATATGACCTGGTGTTGCTTGACCCGCCGGCCTGGGCCAAGAGCGCCTTCGGCACCGTCGACCTGTTGCGCGACTATCAAAGCCTGCTCAAGCCGGCGCTGTTGGCAACCGCCGATGACGGCGTGCTGATCTGTTGCAACAACCTGGCAAAAGTGAGCATGGACGATTGGCGTGAGCAGGTGCTACGTTGCGCCGAGAAAGCCGGGCGTCCGGTGCACGACTGGCAAATCATGCCTCCTGGCGCCGACTTTCCGTCGCAAGACCAGCAACCTCCATTGAAGACTCTGATCCTGCAGTTATAGGAATTTTCTGAAAGAGGGTGGCTCTTCGGAACCGAAAACCCGTGCCATACTCCAAGGCACTCCTGTTCGACATAGATGGCGCCGCCCCATGCCCAAAGGATTGATTCGCGCCACTGGCGCCTTGTTGACTGCCGTTGCCCTGTACAGCTTGCTGGGCTTTTTGATTTTGCCCGGCATTGCCCTTCGCATAGCCAACCAACAGCTGGCCAACTACGCCACGGTGCCGGCCCGCATCGAGCGTATCGAGCTCAACCCGTTCAGCCTGGAAGTGACGCTGTGGGGCCTCAAGATCGGCGATCCCGGCAAGGAACAAGTGGGTTTCGAGCGGCTCTACGCCAACCTGCAGCTCGACAGCCTGTGGACCCGCGCCCTGCACCTGGCCGATGTGCAACTCGACAAACCCAAGACCGAGTTGCTGTTCGACAAGTCCGGCCAGTTGAACCTGGCGCAGTTGTTCAAACTGCCACCCAGCGAACCGACACCGGCAGACCCCAACGCCAAACCGTTCCCGTTGCGGATCGAGCGGATCAAGCTGGCGGGCGGTTATCTGCACTTTGAAGACCTGCGCCCCAGCGAGCCAATCGAGTTCCTCTACGACAAACTCGACTTCGAGCTGAAAAACCTCAGCACCCTGCCGGAAGACAATGCCGACATGACCCTGGTCGCCGCCGGCCCGGAAGGCGGGCAGATCGACTGGAAGGGTAACGTCAGCCTAGTGCCGATCACGTCCAAAGGCACCCTGAAAATCACCGATGGCAAGATGAAAGCCTGGTGGCCCTATGTGCGCGACGCCCTGCCCCTGGTCCTCGAAAACGGCGTGCTCAACTTCAGCACGGACTACACGTTCAGCCTGGCCAAAGAAACCGAACTGAACCTGACCAACACCGCCGCCAGCATCGCGCCGTTCGCCATCAAGGCGCCGGATGGCCGGCCATTGGTGCGCCTGGAGCGCCTGGACGTCAGCGAAACCACGATCGACCTGGCCAAGCAGCAGGTGGTGGTCGGCAAGATCCGCAGCAACAAGCTGGAAACCTGGGCCGCCCGCGAAGCCGATGGCCAACTGGACTGGCAGAAACTGTTCGCCAGCCAGCCGGGCAAGCCGGCCAAGGCGCCGGAAGCGGCCAGCGCGCCAGCAGCTGCCGACTCGCCCAAAGCCGCGCCCGCAGCGCCGAGCAAGCCTTGGCAAGTGCTGCTCAAGGATGTGCAACTGCGCAACTATCAGGTCCACCTGGCCGACCGCCAGGCCAAACCTGCGGTCGCGTTGGAACTCGGCCCGCTGAACGTCGATGTGCAGAACTTCGACAGCCTCAACGGCAGCCCCTTCACCCTCAAGGTCGACACCGGCCTGGGCAAGCAAGGCAAGATCCAGGCAACCGGCGAGGTCAACCTCAACCCGATCAGCGCCAAGCTGAAAGTGAACACCCAGGACATCGACCTGCGGGTCGCACAGTCCTATATCAGCCCGTTCATCCGCCTGGAACTGCGTAGCGGCATGCTCGGCAGCAACCTCGATGTGAACCTCAAAAGCACCGAGCCGCTGGCCCTACAGATCACCGGCCGGGCGCAGGTCGATCAGTTGCACACCCTCGACACCCTCAAGACCCGCGACTTCCTCAAATGGCAGCGCCTGGTGCTGGAAGGGCTGAACTACCAGCATGGCGACAGCCTGTCGATCGACAAGATCAACCTGCAACAGCCCTATGTGCGCTTCATGATCAACGATGATCGCACCACCAACGTCGACGACCTGCTGATTCCACAGCCGGCCGACAGCGGCGCCAAGTCGGCGGCCAAGCCGGCCGCAAGCAAAGAAAAGCCGCTGGGTATTCATATCGGGCAGATCGCGATCAACGACGGTTCGGCCAACTTCGCCGACTTCAGCCTCACGCCCAACTTTGCCACCGCGATCCAACAGCTCAACGGGCAGATCGGCACCATTGACAGCCGCCAGGCCAAACCGGCAGCTGTCGACATCAAGGGCAAGGTGGATCGCTATGCACCGGTGACCATCAAAGGCAGCGTGAACCCGTTTGATCCGATGGCGGCACTGGATATCGCCACCAGCTTCAAACGTGTCGAGCTGACGACCCTGACGCCCTACTCGGGTAAGTTCGCCGGTTTCCGGATTCGCAAGGGTCGCCTCAACCTCGACCTGCATTACGTGATCACCAAAGGCCAACTGAAGGCCGAGAACAAAGTGGTGGTCGAGCAACTGCAACTGGGTGAGAAAGTCGACAGTGCCGATGCGGTAGACCTGCCGATTCGCCTGGCGATCGCCCTGCTCAAGGACTCTGACGGCAAGATCTCGATTGAACTGCCCATCAGCGGCGACTTGAACAACCCGCAATTCAGCGTGATGCCGATCGTCTGGCAGACCCTGCGCAACCTGGTGGTGCGCGCGGCAACGGCGCCGTTCAAGTTTATCGGTGGGCTGGTGAGCGGCGGCGGTTCGGAAGACCTCGGCAATGTCTCGTTCGCCGCAGGCTCCAGCGAACTGAACAAAGACGCCGAGGGCGCCCTGAACACCTTGGCCAAGGCCCTCAAAGAACGCCCTACCCTGCGCCTGGAAATCGAAGGCACGGCAGCGGCCGACAGTGACGGCAAGTTCCTCGCCGAGCAGCGTCTGGAGCGCGAATACCAATATAACTATTACAAGATCCTGCAGCGCCGTGGCGACAAGGTTCCGGCCCAGGCGTCCTTGCTGCAAGTACCGGAAAAGGAAAAAGCCCCCTTGCTCGAAGGTATCTACCGCACCCGCCTGAAACAACAACCACCGGCGGAGTGGAAAAACCTGAGCGACGATGAACGCACGGCCAAACTCAAGGGCGGCGTGATCACGTTCTGGAGCAGCAGCGACGTGCTGTTGCGCCAGCTCGGTCAGGACCGCGCAAGCACCATCAAGGACTACCTGGTCGACAAAGGGCAGCTGGAAGATGACCGGGTGTACTTCGTCGACGCCAAACTGGGCCAGGCCGAGAAGGATGGCCGGGTGGTAACGCAGATGCATCTGGACGCCGAATGACCCCACGCGCCAGCGCAAGCTGGCGCCCACTTCGAAAGCATTCCTGGCCGGAATAGAACAGGCCCCGACACATGTGCCGGGGCCTGTAATGACCACATCCCTATGGTCGGTCGCATGAACCCGTGAGGTGCATTGAGTGGATATCTAACTCACTCGTTGCCGCCGCCGCCTAGTTCAGCGATTGGTTGGGCGTTACTCTGCTTTCAGGCCATCGGCCGATACAGCTTTCACGCCTTTGATTTTCTTGGTGATGTTCACCGCGGTAGTTTTCTGCGCTTCGGTCACTGCGACGGAAGAAGACAGGGAAACCACACCCTTGTTGGTTTCGACTTTGATGTCGGTACCCGGAATGCCTTTCTCGGTAACCAGGTCAGCCTTCACCTTGGTAGTGATCCAAGTGTCCGAAGCGGCTTCTTTGGATGTGTCGATGTTGTCGGCTTTTACCGCACCGCCAGCCAGCAGGCCGTCAGCGGATACAGCGGTCACACCCTTGATGCGCTTGGTGATGGCGACAGCGGTAGCTTTCTGCGAGTCAGAGATGGCAACGGTCGAAGACAGGGAAACCACACCTTTGTTGGTCTCAACCTTGATGTCCGAACCTGGAATGCCCTTTTCGGTCAGCAGGTCAGCTTTGACTTTGGTGGTGATCCAAGTGTCCGAGGTGGACTCTTTGGCTTTGGTCATTTCGCCAGCTGCCAGCGTCATCGGCGCCTGCGCGGTTTGAGCGAAGGCAACGTTGGCCATGGCCAGGGTCAGGGCGGTAGCAGTTGCGGTAGCGAGAGCGAACTTCTTCATACGAGTAACTCCTGTTTTATTAAAAGTCTGCAGTGTGTGAACCTTGATGCTGCAGCATTAACAGGACTATTGCAGGCACTGTGCCAAGTCGAACCCTTCAAATAAACCCTTTAAAAACAATGAGTTATAGATTGAGCGAATTTTCGGATTCGTGCAATTTGCATGAAGCAGAGCGTGCCTGCATGCAAGTTGCGGCTTTTGGCTGTGATTAAGCGTCTGATTTTTCGGCATTTTCCTGCACGCATAAAAAAAGGACTCCGAAGAGTCCTTTTTTCAGCGTGAAGCCTGCGGGTATTTAAGCGCCCGAAGCCTTGGCTGCTGCCACGTCTTTGATGGACAGCTTGATACGGCCGCGGTTGTCCACGTCCAGTACCAGCACTTCCACTTCCTGGCCTTCTTTCAGAATGTCGGTCACTTTCTCAACACGAGCGTCGCTCAGCATGGAGATGTGAACCAGACCGTCTTTGCCCGGCAGGATGTTGACGAATGCGCCGAAGTCGACGATGCGCTCAACTTTACCGACGTAGATCTTGCCGATCTCGGCTTCGGCAGTGATGCCCAGAACGCGCTGACGCGCCGCTTCTGCAGCTTCCTTGGTTTCGCCGAAGATCTTGATCGAGCCGTCGTCTTCGATATCGATCGAAGCCTTGGTCTCTTCACAGATCGCACGAATGGTCGCGCCGCCTTTACCGATGACATCACGGATTTTGTCGGTGTCGATTTTCATCGCGATCATGGTCGGAGCATTTTCCGACAGTTCGGTGCGGGACTGACCAATGATCTGGTTCATCTGACCGAGGATGTTCAGGCGCGCTTCCAGGGCTTGGCCCAGAGCGATTTCCATGATCTCTTCGGTGATGCCTTTGATCTTGATGTCCATCTGCAGCGCGGTAACACCTTTAGCGGTACCGGCTACTTTGAAGTCCATGTCGCCCAGGTGGTCTTCGTCACCCAGGATGTCGGTCAGGACGGCGAACTTCTCGCCTTCTTTGACCAGGCCCATAGCGATACCGGCAACCGGCGCCTTCATCGGCACACCAGCGTCCATCAGTGCCAGGGAAGCACCGCAGACCGAAGCCATGGAGCTGGAACCGTTGGACTCGGTGATTTCCGACACCACACGGATGGTGTACGGGAACACGTCGGCGGCTGGCAGCATGGCCTGAACCGAACGACGGGCCAGACGGCCGTGACCGATTTCGCGGCGACCGGCGCCACCCATGCGACCACATTCGCCCACCGAGAACGGCGGGAAGTTGTAGTGCAGCATGAACGGGTCTTTTTTCTCGCCTTCCAGGGTGTCCAGCAGCTGTGCGTCGCGGGCAGTACCCAGGGTCGCAACGACCAGGGCCTGGGTTTCGCCACGGGTGAACAGCGCGGAACCGTGAGTCTTCGGCAGAACACCGACTTCGATGTTCAGCGGACGCACGGTGCGGGTGTCGCGACCGTCGATACGTGGCTTGCCGTTAACGATGTTTTCGCGAACGGTGCGGTATTCGATTTCGCCGAATGCTGCTTTGACGTCGCTGGCAGAAGGCTGGCCTTCTTCACCGGACAACTTGGCAACGACCTGATCCTTCAGCTCGCCCAGGCGAGCGTAACGGTCGGCCTTGACGGTGATGGTGTAGGCCTGGGAGATCGCTTCGCCGAACTCGGCACGGATCGCGCCCAGCAGTTCGGTGGCTTCGGCTTGCGGAGCCCAGGCCCAGGTTGGCTTGGCGGCTTCGGCAGCGAGTTCTTTGACGGCGTTGATCACAACCTGGAACTCGTCGTGAGCGAACAGTACCGCGCCCAGCATCTGGTCTTCGGTCAGCTCTTTGGCTTCCGATTCAACCATCAGTACGGCTTCCGAGGTACCGGCAACGACCATGTCCAGGCTCGAGGCTTTCAGTTGCTCGTAAGTCGGGTTCAGCAGGTAGCCGGTGCTTTCGTGGAAAGCCACGCGCGCAGCGCCGATCGGGCCATCGAAAGGAATGCCGGAGATAGCCAGGGCAGCCGAGGTACCGATCATCGCAGCGATGTCCGGATCGGTCTTTTTGCTGGTGGAGACGACGGTGCAGACAACCTGCACTTCGTTCATGAAGCCTTCTGGGAACAGCGGACGGATCGGACGGTCGATCAGTCGGGAAGTCAGGGTTTCTTTCTCGGAAGGACGGCCTTCGCGCTTGAAGAAACCGCCAGGGATCTTACCGGCAGCGTAAGTCTTTTCCTGGTAGTGAACAGACAGAGGGAAGAAGCCTTTGCTTGGGTCTGCGGTCTTGGCGCCTACAACGGTCACCAGTACGGTAACGTCGTCGTCAACGGTAACCAGCACTGCGCCGGAGGCTTGACGGGCGATACGGCCTGTCTCGAGGGTAACGGTCGACTGACCGAACTGAAATTTTTTGATAACCGGGTTCACGGTGTCCTACCTTCTTTGTGGCTCTTGGGGAACTTGTCTTCTTGCGAAATTCTTGGGCAATGTCGGGAATCGGCCCAACCCTTGTCCAGGGGTAAAACGTGTATCCAGATAAAACTTGAGGCTGGAAGCCTGCCATGGGCCAGCGGGAATCCCACTGACACACGGCAAACAACCAACCTCTAGCGCAATCGCTTATTAGCGACGCAGACCCAGGCGACCGATCAGAGCCTGATAACGACCCAGATCCTTGCCTTTCAGGTAGTCCAGCAGCTTACGGCGCTGGTTTACCATGCGGATCAGACCACGACGGGAGTGGTGATCTTTACCGTTGGCCTTGAAGTGACCTTGCAGTTTGTTGATGTTGTGGGTCAGCAGTGCAACTTGCACTTCTGGCGAACCAGTGTCACCAACAGCTTGCTGATAGTCAGCTACGATTTGTGCTTTTTCTTGAACGTCGAGAGCCATGAGGCAATCCTTTTTTCAGGAAACCACCCAAAGGGCAGTTTCAACAGGCCAGGGACAAATCCCTGTATCTAAAAATGAGTAGTGACCGTGCCTGTTAACAGCCACCCTCGTTCCAGCTTGCGTAAAGGCTGATACGCTTTTACCACAAACTGGTTTCGGTCATTCTGACCGAATCAGTCGACGCGGCGCGATGCGCCCGTCTTCGCTCACTTCACCGATACCGATAAAGCGACCGTTATGATCCTGTACCCGCACCATGCCGAATTTCGGCGCGTCCGGGGCACGTACCGGCTGGCCGTTGAGCCAGTAGAACGCGCTGTGCTCCGAGAAGTGCAGCAATGGCCAATCGAGCAAACCGCTGTCCGATGGCATCAAGAAGCGATCGACCGCTTCATTGCCGCCTTCGGCGTGTACCGCTTCCAACTCTTCCAGCGTCACCGTCTGGGCCAGGCTGAAAGGGCCGGCCTGGGTGCGTCGCAGTTCTGCGACATACGCGCCGCAACCGAGCTTTTCACCGATATCTTCCACCAGGGTACGGATATAGGTGCCTTTGCTGCAGTCCACGGCCAGGCGTGCGGTGTCGCCTTCACAGGCGAGCAATTCCAAGCGCGCAATAGTAACAGAACGCGGTTCGCGCTCCACTACTTCACCCGCACGAGCCAGCTTGTAAAGTGGTTGCCCATCGCGCTTGAGCGCCGAGTACATCGGCGGTATCTGACTGATTTGCCCACGAAAAGCGGGTAAAGCAGCCTCGATATCAGCACGACCAACGGTCACGTCGCGAACCTGCAAAACATCACCCTCGGCATCGGCCGTGGTGGTGGTCTTGCCCAGTTGCATCAGGGTTTCGTAACCCTTGTCGGAATCGAGCAGGTATTGCGAGAACTTGGTGGCCTCGCCAAAGCACAACGGCAACACGCCGGTGGCCAGGGGGTCGAGGCTGCCGGTGTGCCCGGCTTTCTCGGCATTGAGCAGCCAGCGGACCTTCTGCAAGGCGGCATTGGAGGTAAAGCCAATGGGCTTGTCGAGCAGAATGATGCCGCTGACGTTGCGACGGATACGTTTGACCTGAGCCACCGCTTACTCCTTGGCGTCTTCAGGTGTGGACGGATGCTGATTATCCTCAGCCACGGCGCGCTCGATCAGTGCCGACAGGTGCGCGCCACGCACGACGCTTTCGTCGTAGTGGAAGTGCAACTGAGGCACGCTGCGCAGCTTCATTTCGCGGGCCAACTGCATGCGCAGGAAACCTGCGGCCGAGTTGAGCACCTTGATGCTTTGCGCGATTTCTTCGCTGCTGTCCTCACCCATCACGGTGATGAAGATTTTTGCGTGACCTACGTCACGGCTCACTTCAACGGCGGTGATGGTGACCAGGCCAACACGAGGATCTTTGACTTCGCGACGGATCAGTTGGGCCAGCTCGCGCTGCATCTGATCGCCGATACGTTGGGTACGGCTGTATTCTTTTGCCATGTCTTGTTACCTGTTACTGCCACACGGTGAAACCCGTGGGGTCTGAAAGCGGCAAACGCCCGGCCTGACAAAAGCCAGACCGGGCGTTGCGTTTAGAGTCCGGACGTTGCGCGGGGCATTTGCATGCCCACACGCGGCGTGGCTCCTGAAGTGCGCGAGTTAGAGGCTGCGAGCAACCTGAACCTTCTCGAAGACTTCGATCTTGTCGCCAACCTTGACGTCGTTGTAGCTCTTGACGCCGATACCGCATTCCATGCCGGCACGTACTTCGGAAGCGTCATCCTTGAAGCGGCGCAGGGATTCCAGCTCGCCTTCGAAGATAACGATGTCTTCACGCAGTACACGGATCGGACGGTTACGGTGAACGGTGCCTTCGATAACCATGCAGCCGGCGATCGCGCCGAATTTCGGCGAGCGGAACACGTCACGCACCTCGGCGATACCCAGGATGTTCTCCCGGACGTCGCTGCCAAGCATGCCGGTGAGGGCTTTCTTGACGTCTTCGATGATGTCGTAGATGACGTTGTAGTAACGCATGTCCAGGCCTTCCTGCTCGACGATCTTGCGAGCGCCAGCATCGGCACGCACGTTGAAGCCGAACAGTACAGCGTTGGAAGCCAGTGCCAGGTTGGCGTCGGACTCGGTGATACCACCGACACCGCCACCGACCACACGCACTTGCACTTCGTCGTTACCCAGGCCGTTCAAGGCGCCGTTCAACGCTTCAAGGGAACCACGGACGTCAGATTTGAGGACGATGTTAAGCGTCTTCTTCTCTTCCTGGCCCATGTTCTCGAAGATGTTTTCCAGCTTGCCGGCGTGAGCACGGGCCAACTTGACTTCGCGGAACTTGCCTTGACGGAACAGAGCCACTTCACGGGCTTTCTTCTCGTCGGCAACCACGCTCATCTCGTCGCCAGCGTCCGGGGTACCGTCCAGGCCGAGAATCTCGACAGGGATGGACGGACCGGCTTCCTTGATGGACTTGCCGTTCTCGTCGAGCATGGCACGTACACGGCCATAGTTCGAACCGACCAGCACCATGTCGCCTTGGCGCAGGGTACCGTCTTGAACCAGAACGGTCGCCACCGGGCCACGGCCCTTGTCGAGGCGGGACTCAACCACAACACCACGGCCAGGAGCCGATGGCGTAGCGGTCAGTTCCAGGACTTCGGCTTGCAACAGAACAGCTTCGAGCAGCTCGTCAACGCCAGTACCGACTTTCGCCGAAACCGGTACGAATGGAGTGTCGCCACCCCATTCTTCGGAAGTCACGCCGTGAACCGACAGTTCGCTACGGATGCGATCGAGATCGGCGCCCGGCTTGTCGATTTTGTTCACCGCAACCACCAACGGTACGCCAGCTGCCTTGGCATGCTGAACGGCTTCGATGGTTTGTGGCATCACGCCGTCGTCTGCTGCAACGACCAGGATCACGATGTCGGTCGCCTTGGCACCACGGGCACGCATCGCGGTAAACGCGGCGTGACCAGGGGTGTCGAGGAACGTCACCATGCCGCGATCGGTTTCAACGTGGTAGGCGCCGATGTGCTGGGTAATACCGCCAGCCTCGCCTGCCGCAACCTTGGCACGACGGATGTAGTCGAGCAGGGAAGTCTTACCGTGGTCAACGTGGCCCATTACGGTCACGACCGGCGCACGGGAAACGGCTTCACCTTCGAACTTCAGGGACTCGGCCAGGGAATCTTCCAGGGCGGTGTCGCTGACCAGGGTCACTTTGTGGCCCAGCTCTTCAGCAACCAGTTGAGCAGTTTCCTGATCCAGTACCTGGTTGATGGTGGCCGGAGTGCCCAGCTTGAACATGAACTTGATGATTTCAGCTGCCTTGACCGACATCTGCTGGGCGAGATCGCCCACAGTGATGGTCTCGCCGATCTTCACTTCACGCACGACAGGGCCGGTTGGGCTCTGGAAACCGTGGGCGTTGCGTTTTTTCAGCTTGGCCTTGCCGCGACCACCACGACGGAAGCTGTCGCTTTCTTCGTCGGTGGTACGTGGGGCAACGCGTGGCGCAGGCGCTTTCTCTTTGACCGAAGCACGATGCGGAGCGTTTTTGCGCTCACCATCACCGCCGCCACCGCGACGACTGTTATCGTCGGCACGTGGTTTGTCCGGACGACGAGGTTCGTCGCGTTTACGCGCATCAGCAGCAGGTGCTGGTGCGGCGGCCACCGGAGCGGCCTCACGCACAGCTTCTACAGGCGCGGCAGCAGGAGCAGCGACCGCATCAGTGGCAGCAGGTTGCGCAGCAGCAGGCTGGCGACGCGCTTCTTCTTCGGCGCGACGCTTGGCTTCTTCTTCAGCCTTCTGACGAGCAGCATTTTCTACTGCGCGACGTTCTTCCAGTTCGCGTTTGCGCTCGGCTTCGATTTCTTCCGGGCTGCGCTGTACGAAGACTTTCTTCTTGCGTACTTCAACGCTGATGCTCTTGCTACCAGCAACACGCAGGGTGCTGGTGGTTTTGCGCTGCAATGTAATCTTGCGCGGTTCTTCCACTTTCGCCTTGTGGCTGCTCTTCAAGTGAGTCAGCAAAGACTGCTTCTCACTATCGCTCACACCTTCATCGGCGGCGGTGTGCGGCAGACCTGCCTCACGCATCTGCTGCAACAGGCGCTCTACCGGTGTTTTGACCTCATCGGCCAGTTGTTTCACCGTGACTTGCGTCATGCACTTCTCTCCTCAGGCCGCGCCTAATTACTCGAACCAATGGGCTCGGGCGGCCATGATCAACTTGCCGGCACGATCATCGTCAATGCCGTCGATGTCGAGCAGATCGTCAATAGACTGCTCGGCCAGGTCTTCGCGGGTAATTACGCCGCGCACCGCCAGTTCCATCGCCAAATCCTTGTCCATACCCTCAAGCGAGAGCAGGTCTTCGGCCGGATGGGCGTCTGCCAGCTTTTCCTCAGTAGCGATGGCTTTAGTCAACAAACGATCCTTGGCCCGAGCGCGAAGCTCGTTGACGGTGTCTTCGTCAAAGCCATCGATGTTGAGCATTTCTTCCAACGGTACGTAGGCAATCTCTTCCAGGCTGGTGAAGCCTTCATCTACCAGCACCTGCGCCAGGTCTTCGTCGACTTCCAGCTCGTCGATGAAGTTGCGCAGGATGTCACCGGTTTCAGCTTGCTGCTTAGCCTGGATGTCCGATTCGGTCATCACGTTCAGGGTCCAGCCGGTCAGTTGGCTGGCCAGACGCACGTTCTGACCACCACGACCAATGGCCTGAGCCAGATTGTCTGCGCCAACGGCGATGTCCATGGCATGGGCATCTTCGTCAACGATAATTGCCGCCACTTCAGCCGGCGACATGGCGTTGATCACGAACTGCGCCGGGTTATCGTCCCACAGGACGATATCCACACGCTCACCGCCCAACTCGCCCGACACTGCCTGGACGCGCGAACCGCGCATACCAATGCAAGCGCCCTGCGGGTCGATGCGTTTGTCCTTGGAACGGACCGCGATCTTGGCGCGCGAACCCGGGTCGCGGGACGCAGCCATGACTTCGATCAGGCCTTCGGCGATTTCCGGCACTTCGATGCGGAACAGTTCAATCAGCATTTCCGGCGCGGTACGCGACAGGATCAACTGAGGACCGCGGTTCTCGGTGCGGATTTCCTTGAGCAGCGCACGCAGACGCACGCCGACACGGAAGGTTTCGCGAGAAATGATGTCTTCGCGGGCCAGCAACGCTTCGGCGTTGTTGCCCAGGTCGACGATCACGTTGTCGCGGGTAACTTTTTTCACGGTGCCGGAGATGATTTCACCCAGGCGCTCGCGATAGGCGTCAACGACTTGAGCGCGCTCGGCCTCGCGAACCTTCTGCACAATGACCTGCTTGGCAGTTTGTGCAGCAATACGGCCGAACTCGATCGATTCGATCTTTTCTTCGACAACATCACCGACCTTGGCGCCAGGGTGCGTTTCAGCGACCTTGCTCGGCCAGGTTTCGATGGCCGGATCATCAAGATCGGCTTCTTCAACGACCGTCCAGCGACGGAAAGTTTCATAGGCACCGGTGTGGCGGTTGATTTCCACACGCAGATCAACTTCGTCTTCAAAACGCTTTTTGGTCGCAGTGGCCAGGGCCAGCTCCAGCGCTTCAAAAATCACGTTTGCCGGTACGCCCTTTTCATTGGATACCGACTCAACAACCAGCAGTACTTCTTTGCTCATCGTACGCCTCGCCTTTCGCAAGCCATTGGATCCGCGGGATCCGCGTCTCAGTCAAAACTGGGAATAATGTTGGCCTTGTCGATCATATCGATCGGCAACAGGAACTCATGGTCTTCTACTTGCACCACGACATCCTGCTCTTCTACACCGCGCAGAAGGCCCTGAAAATTGCGTCGCCCTTCAAAGGGAGATCGCAGCTTGATTTTCACTTGTCCACCGGCAAATTTTGCAAACTGCTCGAGAGTGAACAGTGGGCGTTCCATGCCAGGCGAGGAAACTTCGAGGGTGTACTCAACGGCGATTGGATCTTCAACATCCAGGACACCACTGATCTGACGGCTGACAATGGCACAATCGTCCACCAGCACGCCGCCCTCTTTATCAATATAAACGCGCAACATTGAGTGGCGACCTTGAGCCGAAAACTCAATACCCCAGCATTCATAGCCCAGGGCCACGACCACCGGGGCCAGCAAGGCCTGCAACTCTTCTAGCTTGCTCGACACCTGAACCCCCTCGTGCATGTATGTGCATGCTGTGCAAAATAAAAAAATGGGCGAAACGCCCATCCTTGAAACGCCGTCGAATAGCGGCGTTGAAAGTGTCCAGCTAACAAAAAGCCCCTTAATAAGGGGCTCCGCTAAAACTGGTTGCGGGGGCCGGATTTGAACCGACGACCTTCGGGTTATGAGCCCGACGAGCTACCAGACTGCTCCACCCCGCGACAAAGCTGGGGCGGAAGTATACGACCGATCCCTTACAGGGTCAATGTAACCTTCCACCTACAAGAAAGCCCGCAACAGCGGGCTCTCCTGATAATTGGTACCGAGAAGGGGACTCGAACCCCTACACCCTATGGGCACAACCACCTCAAGGTTGCGTGTCTACCAATTCCACCACCTCGGCAATACAGCGTTTACAACCCTTCTTACTTCTGCTCTTGAGCTGGAGGCACGTCAGTCGCTGGAGTAGCCGACTTTTGCTCTTGAAGCACCGGGACATCATCAGAAGCCGGTTTTGCTTTTGGTACTTCCAACACTGCTGGGTTTGGCAAACCTACTTGAGTCAGCACATGAGCTTTCTCTTTAGCAAAGTAACCTAACCCTAAGCTGGTTATGAAGAAACCTGCGGCAAGTATAGCAGTAAACTTACTAAGAAAGGTAGAGGAACCTTGGCTTCCGAACACAGTATTTGAAGCACCTGCACCGAAAGACGCACCAGCATCCGCACCTTTACCCTGTTGCAACAAAACCAGGGCAACTACGCCCAGGGCAGCCAACAGATGAAAAACGACTACGACTGTTTCCAGCATTTTTTCAGTTTCCCGCGGCGCGACAAATCGCACCGAACTCATCTGCATTCAGGGAAGCTCCACCAATGAGCCCCCCATCGATATCCGGCATGCCGAACAGTTCGACCGCATTGGCCGCCTTCACGCTGCCGCCGTATAGAAGCCGCACACCTTGTGCGACCTCAGAATTCTCTGCCGCCAACTGCGCGCGGATAGCTGCATGCACATCCTGCGCCTGTTGCGGTGTTGCAGTCAGCCCGGTGCCAATGGCCCAGACCGGCTCGTAAGCGATGACTGCCTTCGCAAACGCACCAACACCCAGCTCCTCGATGATGCTGCCCAGCTGACGCGAGACAACTTCAAGAGTCTTGCCCGATTCGCGCTGTTCAAGGGTCTCCCCTATGCACAACACCGGAATCAAGCCACAAGCCTGTGCCGCTGCGAACTTGCGATTGAGTGTCCCATCCCGTTCGCCCATCAACTGACGGCGCTCGGAGTGCCCGACAAGCACGTAGGAACAACCCGCATCAACCAACTGACTTGGCGAAATCTCACCTGTCAGCGCACCTTGCATGGGTTCCATTGCGCAATTTTGCGCGCCGACCTGAATCGACTTACCTTTCAAGCCATCAACCACTTGGTTGATATGCAAGCAAGATGGAAAAACCGCGACATCAACACCGCTCGGCAAGGCCAAGTGACGAAGGCCATTGATCAGCTCAGCGACACTGGCGCGGGTACCGTGCATCTTCCAGTTACCAGCTACCATAGTGCGACGCATGCTGTACCTCGTCGGTCAAAGTGGGCGCAGATGTTACCCAACCACACCATCACTGGCAAGCCGAATTCAGGAGCAAACTTCAGTTACT
Organism: Pseudomonas sp. Pse79; assembly: GCF_024519615.1. Classification (NCBI taxonomy): domain Bacteria; kingdom Pseudomonadati; phylum Pseudomonadota; class Gammaproteobacteria; order Pseudomonadales; family Pseudomonadaceae; genus Pseudomonas; species Pseudomonas sp. Pse79. The sequence goes on along the minus strand of NZ_JALJRR010000012.1, from coordinate 151,910 downwards.
AGTTTTGCCAGGTCTTCGGCATGCCCGCGAACCAGGGTTTCGTCCTCACCTTCGACCATGACGCGCACCAGCGGCTCTGTGCCGGACTTGCGCAGCAACACGCGCCCACGCCCCGCCATTGCCAGGGTCACGCGCTCGCAGGCCGCTTTGACAGCCGGGTGTTCGATCGGGTTGTCGCCACCGGCAAAGCGCACATTGAGCAGCACTTGCGGGCACTTGCGCAGGGCTTGACGCGCCTGGGCCAGGCTTTCCTGGCGACGGCGCAACGCCAACAGCACCTGCAGCGCGGCGATGATCGCGTCGCCCGTGGTGGTGTGCTGGAAGCACACGACATGCCCGGAGTTCTCGCCACCGATCTGCCAATTGCGCTCCAGCAGTTCGGCAATCACATAACGATCCCCGACATTGGCACGCACAAAAGGAATGCCCAGCTCGCCCAGTGCCAACTCCAGCCCGAGATTGCTCATCAGCGTACCGACGACACCACCCTGCAAGCGGTTACGCTCATGCAGGTCGCGGGCAATGATGAACATCAAGTCATCGCCATCAACCACGGCGCCGGTGTGATCCACCATCAGCACGCGGTCACCGTCGCCATCAAAGGCAATACCCAGGTCGGCATGCTCGGCCAGGACGGCAGCCTGCAATTGCTCCATATGCGTGGAGCCGCAGTTTTCGTTGATGTTCAACCCGTTTGGCTGGGCCGACAGCACCGTCACTTCCGCACCCAGCTCCTTGAATACGCTCGGCGCCACTTTATAGGTCGCACCATGGGCACAGTCGACGACGATCTTCAGCCCGGCGAAATTGGTGCTGCTTGGCACACTGCTCTTACAGAATTCGATATAACGGCCAGAGGCGTCGTTGATCCGCGACACCTTGCCCAGCTTGCTGGACTCGACCACCGTCATCGGCGCATCCAGCAGCTCTTCGATCATCAGCTCGATCTCATCCGGCAGCTTGGTGCCCTGCCCCGAGAAGAACTTGATGCCGTTGTCATCATGAGGATTGTGCGAAGCACTGATCACAATGCCAGCTTCGGCATGGAAGGTACGCGTCAGGTAAGCGATCGCCGGGGTCGGCATCGGGCCCAGCAGCATTACATCGGCACCGGCGGCGGACAAACCGGCCTCCAGCGCAGACTCAAACATATAGCCTGAGATACGCGTGTCCTTACCCACCAGGATGCGACACGCGCCCATGCTGCGGAACGCCATGCCTGCCGCCCAACCCAGCTTGAGCATGAAATCGGGGGTAATCGGAAACTCGCCGACCCGACCACGGATACCGTCGGTGCCAAAGTATTTCTTTGTCATAAGTGCTCCATCATTCTTATTCGGCCGATTCTACTGCGGCAATCATGCGGACAACATCCACGGTCTCAGCGACATCATGCACACGCAAGATACGCGCACCCTTGGTCACAGCAAGTGCCGCCAGCGCCAACCCACCATAAAGCCGCTCGCCCACCGGGCGATTCAGCGCCAGACCTATCATGCTCTTGCGCGAAACGCCGACCAACAAAGGTCGACCCAGGGCATGCAAGGCTTCCATATGCTTGAACAGACTTAGATTGTGCTGCAGGGTCTTGGCGAAACCAAACCCCGGATCGAGGATGATCTTGTCGGCAGCGATCCCTACGGCGGCGCATTGAGCAATGCGATCAGCCAGGAACCCGCTCACTTCGCCAACCAGATCATCGTAGTGCGGATTGTCCTGCATGGTGCCGGGCTCGCCCAGCATATGCATCAGGCACACCGGCAGGCCGGTCGCCGCGGCGGCGTCCAGCGCGCCATCACGCTGCAACGAACGCACATCATTGATCAGCCCCGCACCCAGGCGCGCCGTTTCGCGCATCACCGCCGGGGTCGACGTATCCACGGAAATGATCACATCCAGCTCGCGAGCGATGCGCTCGACGATCGGCGCCACCCGCTCCAGTTCCTCCACGGGAGAAACCACGCGAGCACCAGGCCGGGTCGACTCGCCGCCGACATCGATCAAGGTCGCACCCGCCGCCACCATCGCCTCGGCGTGACGCAACGCAGCATCGAGCTGATTGAAGCGACCACCATCGGAAAAGGAATCGGGGGTTACATTAAGAATGCCCATGACATGCGTATGGGCCAAATCAAGAACCCGGCTGCCGCAAGGCAACCGGGTGGAGGACGACGCAAAAGTCATTTCAAACCTTAGTGGTCAGCTGCAGGACCGCCGATCGGGTTTTCAGGGCGTTCGTTCTGAACCACTGGCGGCGTGCCAGAGGTGCCCGAACCACCTTCCCAATCGCGAGGTTCACGCGGTGTACGGCCCGCCATGATGTCGTCGATCTGATCGGCATCAATGGTTTCGTACTTCATCAGCGCATCCGCCATGGCATCCAGCTTGTCGCGGTTGTCGGTGAGGATCTGCTTGGCCGTGCCGTAGCACTGGTCAATGATGCTGCGCACTTCGGAGTCGATCAGCTTGGCTGTCTCACCGGAGAAGCTGGCACTTTGACCGCCACCGCCACGTCCCAGGAACACTTCGCCTTCTTCCTCGGCGTACATCAAAGGACCGAGTTTTTCCGACAGACCCCACTTGGTCACCATGTTCCGCGCAATCTGGCTGGCACGCATGATGTCGTTGGAAGCACCGGTGGTGACACCGTCGAAGCCCAGGGTCATCTCTTCAGCAATCCGGCCGCCGTACAGCGAGCAGATCTGACTGATCAACGCACGCTTGGAGAGGCTGTAGCGATCCTCTTCCGGCAGGAACATGGTCACACCCAGCGCCCGACCACGAGGAATGATCGACACTTTGTAGACCGGGTCATGCTCAGGCACGACGCGCCCCACGATAGCGTGACCGGCTTCGTGATAAGCGGTGTTCTGCTTCTCTTTCTCGGACATGACCATGGATTTGCGCTCGGCGCCCATCATGATCTTGTCTTTGGCCAGTTCGAACTCTTTCATTTCCACGATGCGCTTGCCGGTACGGGCCGCAAACAGCGAAGCCTCGTTCACCAGGTTGGCCAGGTCGGCACCGGAGAAGCCAGGCGTACCGCGGGCAATCACGGCCGGAGCGACGTCGTCGCCCATAGGCACTTTACGCATGTGGACTTTCAGGATCTGTTCACGACCACGGATATCCGGCAAGCCCACCACAACCTGACGGTCGAAACGACCTGGACGCAGCAATGCAGGGTCCAACACATCCGGACGGTTGGTTGCGGCAATGACGATGATGCCGTCATTCATTTCAAAACCGTCCATCTCCACCAGCAACTGGTTGAGGGTCTGCTCACGTTCATCGTGACCACCGCCCATGCCAGCACCACGATGGCGACCAACGGCGTCGATTTCATCGATGAAGATGATGCATGGCGCGTGCTTCTTGGCCTGCTCGAACATGTCGCGAACACGGCTGGCACCGACGCCGACGAACATTTCGACGAAGTCCGAACCGGAAATGGTGAAGAACGGCACCTTGGCTTCACCGGCAATCGCCTTGGCCAGCAAGGTTTTACCGGTACCCGGCGGGCCGACCATCAGCACACCGCGTGGAATGCGGCCACCCAGGCGCTGGAACTTGCCCGGATCACGCAGGAACTCGACCAGCTCACCCACTTCTTCCTTGGCTTCGTCGCAACCGGCGACGTCAGCCAGGGTGGTCTTCACCTGGTCTTCGGAGAGCAGGCGCGCCTTGCTCTTGCCGAAACTCATCGGCCCGCCCTTGCCTCCTGCACCGCCTTGCATCTGGCGCATGAAGAACATGAACACGGCGATGATCACCAGGATCGGGAAGCTTGCCACCAGGAGTTGAGTCCAGATGCTCTGCTGCTCAGGCAGCTTGCCTTCGACAATCACGTGGTTATCCACCAGGTCGCCGATCAGACCGTTGTCCTGGATTGCCGGACGAATGGTCTTGAAGCCGTCGCCATCGTTGCGCTTGCCGGTAATCACGTAGCCATCAACCGCTACGCGCTCGACCTTGCCATCCTTAACTTGCTGGATGAAGTCGGAATAGTTGAGGGTCTGCGGCTCGTTAGGGCTGGAGAAGTTGTTCATCACCGTCACCAGGACAGCCGCGATGATCAACCACAGGATCAGATTCTTTGCCATATCGTTCAATTAACTACCCTCTGAAGCAAGCTCCGCTACTGGCGCGCGCTTCGCATGATATTCACCGGCCTAACTTACTACATTACCTACAACTCTGGCAGGCGCCGTCTGTAACCCTTTGTGAAACTTTGACTACACAATATTCGTAAAGCTTCGTGACGAAAGCGATATAAAAAAACCTATCGACTCCCCTCAAACCTTCAAAGGCGCTCATCACTCGCTGCACCTTCGATACCGCGGAACCCCCGCGCCAGCAGATATTGCTCGCGAGACCGGTCCCGTGAGGAGTCCGGTTTACGCATCTGCACCTTATCGAACAGCTTGCGGATGTTCTTGTGGTACTCGTCGAAACCTTCGCCCTGGAAGACCTTGACCAGGAAATCACCACCCGGACGCAATACCCGCCCCGCCAGATCCAGCGCCAACTCGCACAGGAACATGGCTCGCGGCATATCAACAGCCGGTAATCCACTCATATTGGGGGCCATGTCGGAAATCACAAGGTCCACCTGCGAATTTCCCACAGCCTGCAGGATCTCAGCTAACACCGCGTCCTGGGTAAAGTCACCATGGACGAAGGTCACATCCGGGATGCTGTCCATCTCCAGGATGTCGGAAGCGATCAACCGGCCTTGCCCGCCAATCAGACGACTGGCCACCTGGGACCAGCCACCCGGGGCGGCGCCCAGGTCGATCACGCTCATGCCGGGACGGAACAGTTTGTCCTTGTCCTGAAGCTCCAGCAGCTTGTAGCTGGCCCGGGAACGGTAGCCGTCCTTTTGCGCCTTTTTGACGTAAGGGTCGTTGAAATGCTCTTGCAGCCACTTAAGGCTAGTTTTGGAACGGGCCACGGGCCACCTCGAAAATAAAACGGGTCGTGATTAACTGGGCGGTCCCGGACTCGCTCGGGTAAACTGGCCGCCGCTTTTTACAAGATCAGACGCAGGGGTCAGATTATGCCGCTCACTCAAGAGCAGAAGAAACAGTACAAATCCATTGGCCACCATCTGAAACCAGTTTTGATCGTGGCCGACAACGGTTTGACTGAAGGTGTGTTAGCCGAACTTGAACGCGCATTGGGCGATCACGAACTGATCAAGATCAAGGTCAACATCCTTGACCGCGAAGCGCGCCTGGCCGCCATTGCAGAACTGTGCAAGGTTGGCAAGGCAGACCTGGTTCAGGTCATCGGCAAGATGGCACTGCTGTATCGCAAGAACTTCAGCGTCAACAAGCAACTGTCGAACGTTCATCGCTTCAAATGACAACAAGGGTCACGGGCGTGCTTCGCGCGCCCCGCCACTCCACCCAGGCGCCGGTTGCATCACCAGCACCAAGCCGGAAAACCCTAGCACAAGATAGCTGAATAGCTGCCAGCGCAACGCTTCCGGCAGCCACACATGCACGATGCAATACATTGCACATGCATACAGCGCCATCAACAGCAGTTGGCCGCGAATATCCCGCCACAAACTCCCCAAGCCTTCGGCCTTGATCAGCACCAGCGCCTGAAGCGTCACGCACGCCGCCGCAAAACCCACCAGCAGCGCACTCAGTAATCCATCGATCTCATCGATCAACAACGGCGCCAGGCCAATCAGGCCCAACGCCGGTAACACGCCAATATGCAACAACCACAGGCCGCCCACCCACAGCATCTGGGCAAACTGCCAAAGCATGGCGCCCGCACGAAGCGGGCGCCGCCTTTCAGACATGGCGAACTTCAACAATCTCGTACTCGATCACGCCACCGGGCGTTTTCACAACCACCACATCACCCTCTTCCTTGGCAATCAAGGCACGGGCGAGTGGCGAACCGACGGAGATCTTGCCGAGTTTGAAGTCAGCTTCGTCTTCACCGACGATGTGGTACACCACGCTTTCGTCGGTTTCGACATTGGCGATTTCCACCGTGGTGCCGAAAATCACTTTGCCGGTGTGCGGGATGGTCGTGACGTCGATGATGACCGCATTCTGCATACGGCCTTCGATGTCACGGATCCGCGCCTCGACCATACCCTGCTGCTCGCGGGCAGCGTGGTATTCGGCGTTTTCCTTCAAGTCACCCAGCTCGCGGGCCGTACCGATGTCCTGGCTCAGCTTTGGACGTACGACCTTGGTCAGATGGGCGTGCTCCTCTTCCAGGGCCTTGGCGCCCCGAACGGTCATTGGGTATTTGATCATGCCTTCAATCCTGCGTGTAGATCCTGCAAGCGACGCACGGTCTTTTCCGGACCGAACTTGAGCGCTTCGCAGATAGCTTCGCCAGCAGCAATGGTCGTGGTGCAGTAGATCTTGTGCTGCAAGGCATTACGACGAATGGAGTAAGAATCCGCAATCGACTGACGACCCTCAGTGGTGTTGATGATCAGAGTGACTTCGTCATTCTTGATCATATCGACCACATGCGGACGGCCTTCCGTCACCTTGTTCACGCGACGCACTTTCAGACCCGCCGCTTCAATCAGCCTGGCGGTCCCGGCGGTGGCCACGATCTCGAAGCCCAAGTTGATCAGATCACGGGCCACGCCTGCAACCAGTGGCTTGTCATCGTCGCGCACGCTGATGAAAGCAGTACCGCCGGTCGGCAGCACTTCGCTGGCGCCCATCTGGGCCTTGGCGAACGCTTCACCGAAGGTATCGCCCACGCCCATCACTTCACCGGTGGACTTCATCTCTGGGCCCAGGATCGGGTCCACGCCAGGGAATTTGGCGAATGGGAACACCGCCTCTTTCACACTGTAGAAGTTCGGAATGATTTCCTTGGTGAAGCCGATTTCCTTCAGGGTCTTACCGGCCATCACGCGGGCAGCGATCATGGCCAGGGACACACCGATGCACTTGGACACGAACGGCACGGTACGCGAGGCGCGCGGGTTGACTTCAATGACGTAGATGTCTTCGCCTTGCAGCGCCAACTGTACGTTCATCAGGCCGACCACACCCAGTTCCAGGGCCATTTTCTTGACCTGTTCGCGCATCTCGTCCTGGATGTGCAGCGGCAGCGAGTAAGGCGGCAGCGAGCACGCGGAGTCACCGGAGTGAACGCCCGCCTGTTCGATGTGCTGCATGATTGCGCCGATGACCACGTCAGTACCGTCGCAAACCGCATCCACGTCCATCTCGATGGCGCAGTTGAGGAAGTGGTCCAGCAGCACCGGGCTGTCGTTGGACACTTTCACCGCATCACGCAGGTAACGCTTGAGTTCTTCTTCTTCGTAGACGATTTCCATCGCCCGGCCGCCCAGTACGTAGGACGGACGCACCACCAGCGGGTAGCCGATCTTGCTGGCCGCACGCAGGGCTTCGTCTTCGCTGCGCACGGTAGCGTTCGGCGGCTGACGCAGGTTCAGGCGCTCGACCATTTGCTGGAAGCGCTCACGGTCTTCGGCACGGTCGATGGCGTCTGGGCTGGTGCCGATGATCGGCACGCCAGCGGCTTCCAGGGCACGGGCCAGTTTCAGCGGGGTTTGGCCGCCGTACTGGACGATCACGCCTTTAGGCTTCTCGACGCGCACGATTTCCAGCACGTCTTCCAGGGTGACCGGCTCGAAGTACAGGCGGTCGGAAGTGTCGTAGTCGGTGGAAACGGTTTCCGGGTTGCAGTTGACCATGATGGTCTCGTACCCGTCTTCGCGCAGGGCGAGGGCGGCGTGTACGCAGCAGTAGTCGAACTCGATGCCCTGGCCGATACGGTTCGGACCGCCACCCAGGATCATGATCTTGTCGCGACCCGACGGCGCAGCTTCGCACTCTTCCTCGTAGGTGGAGTACAGGTAGGCGGTGTCGGTGGAAAACTCGGCGGCGCAGGTGTCAACGCGCTTGTAGACCGGGAAGATGTCCAACTTGTGGCGATGAGTGCGCAGGTTTTTCTCAGTCACACCCAGCAACTTGGCCAGGCGCTGGTCGGAGAAACCTTTGCGCTTGAGGCGGAACATGGTGTCGCGGTCGATGCTGGCCAGACCCAGGGTCTTGACCTTCTCTTCTTCCTTGATCAGATCTTCGATCTGCACCAGGAACCACGGATCGATCATGTTCATGCCGAAGATGTCTTCGACGGTCATGCCGGCGCGGAATGCGTCAGCGACGTACCAGATACGCTCGGCACCCGGCACGGTCAGCTCGCGCTTGAGCACGCTCATGCTTTCCGGATTGCTCAGGTCGAGCTTCTCGTCCAGGCCGCAAACACCGACTTCGAGGCCGCGCAGGGCTTTCTGCAGGGATTCCTGGAAGGTCCGGCCAATGGCCATGACTTCGCCGACCGACTTCATCTGAGTGGTCAGGCGCGCGTCAGCCTTGGGGAACTTCTCGAAGGCGAAACGTGGCAGCTTGGTCACGACGTAGTCGATGGACGGCTCGAAGGACGCCGGGGTCTTGCCGCCGGTAATGTCGTTCGACAGTTCGTCCAGGGTGTAACCCACAGCCAGCTTGGCCGCGACCTTGGCGATCGGGAAACCGGTGGCTTTCGAGGCCAGGGCCGACGAACGGGACACACGCGGGTTCATCTCGATCACGACCATGCGGCCGGTGTTCGGGCAGATACCGAACTGCACGTTGGAACCGCCAGTCTCCACGCCGATCTCGCGCAGTACCGCCAGGGAGGCGTCACGCAGGATCTGGTATTCCTTGTCGGTCAGGGTCTGTGCCGGAGCAACGGTGATCGAGTCACCGGTGTGCACGCCCATCGGGTCGAAGTTCTCGATGGAGCAGACGATGATGCAGTTGTCCTTTTTATCGCGGACAACCTCCATCTCATATTCTTTCCAGCCGATCAGGGATTCGTCGATCAGCAGCTCTTTGGTCGGCGACAGGTCCAGGCCGCGGGCGCAGATTTCTTCGAACTCTTCACGGTTGTACGCAATACCGCCACCAGTGCCGCCCATGGTGAAGGACGGACGGATGATGCACGGGAAGCCCAGGGTCTCGAGGACCGCATTGGCTTCTTCCATGCTGTGGGCGATACCGGAACGCGGGCACGCCAGGCCGATGGACTTCATCGCCTTGTCGAAGCGCGAACGGTCTTCGGCCTTGTCGATGGTGTCGGCGTTGGCACCGATCATCTCAACGCCGAATTTTTCCAGGATGCCTTCGCGCTCCAGGTCGAGGGCGCAGTTCAGGGCGGTCTGGCCGCCCATGGTCGGCAGCAGTGCGTCCGGACGCTCTTTCTCGATGATCTTGGCAACGGTCTGCCACTTGATCGGCTCGATGTAGGTGGCGTCGGCCATGGCCGGGTCGGTCATGATGGTGGCCGGGTTGGAGTTCACCAGGATGACGCGGTAACCCTCCTCGCGCAGGGCTTTACAGGCCTGGGCGCCGGAGTAGTCGAATTCGCAGGCCTGGCCGATCACGATCGGGCCAGCGCCGAGAATCAGGATGCTTTTTATGTCTGTACGTTTTGGCATGGGTTTGTCACTCAAATCCGCAGGTCAGTCGGCAAGCCGTCTTGAACAATCTTTGAAGAGCCTGCGGGGGCCACCGACAGTCGGGGCCGCCCGCAGGCCGCTCAGTCAGCGTCGCTTGGCCATCTCATTGATGAAACGGTCGAACAGCGGCGCTACGTCGTTCGGGCCCGGGCTGGCTTCAGGGTGGCCCTGGAAGCTGAACGCGCTCTTGTCGGTGCGCTCGATGCCTTGCAGGGAACCGTCGAACAGCGACTTGTGGGTCGCACGGACGTTGGCCGGCAAGGTCGTTTCATCCACCGCAAAACCGTGGTTCTGGCTGGTGATCATCACTACGCCGGTGTCCAGGTCCTGTACAGGGTGGTTCGCGCCGTGGTGGCCGTGCCCCATTTTCAGGGTCTTGGCGCCGGAGGCCAGAGCGAGCAGCTGGTGGCCCAGGCAGATACCGAACACCGGGATCTCGGTCTCCAGCACGTCCTTGATCGCCTTGATGGCGTAGTCACATGGCTCAGGGTCACCCGGGCCGTTGGACAGGAACACGCCGTCCGGCTGCAACGCCAGGACGTCGCTGGCAGGGGTTTGCGCCGGCACCACGGTCACGCGGCAACCGCGCTCGACCAGCATGCGCAGGATGTTGTACTTGATGCCGTAGTCGTAAGCCACTACGTGGTAGGGCAGATCAGCGGCGTCGATGGTCTCGTGGCTGTCGGTCTTCAAGTCCCAGACAGTGGAGCGCCAATCGTACTGTTCCTGGGTGCTGACGACTTTCGCCAGGTCCATGCCCTTCAGGCCAGGGAAGCCTTGCGCCGCAGCAATTGCCGCAGCCTCGGAGATATTCTCACCGACCATGATGCAGCCGTTCTGCGAGCCTTTTTCACGCAGGATGCGTGTCAGGCGGCGCGTATCGATACCGGCGATCGCCACAACGTTGTTGGCTTTCAGGTAATCGGACAGCGACATCGTGCTACGCCAGTTGCTCGCAACCAGTGGCAGGTCACGAATCACCAGGCCCGCGGACCAGACGCGATTGGACTCGACGTCTTGCGGCGTAGTACCGGTGTTGCCGATGTGCGGATAAGTCAGGGTAACGATCTGTTGGGCGTAGGAAGGATCGGTAAGGATTTCCTGATAGCCGGTCATGGCAGTGTTAAACACCACCTCTCCAACGGTTTGACCGTCGGCTCCAATGGCTTCGCCGCGAAAAATGCTGCCATCAGCAAGGGCGAGTATGGCTGGCTTAGTCAAGAAGACCTCCCGTAAATAAAGCCTGAAAGGGCGATCGCAGGTTGTAAAAAAGCGGAGTGACGTATGGACACGTCACCCCGCTTCTTCACTGAATTATTCTGCGCGCTTTTAGTGGACACACTAAAGCTGTAGCTTACAGAAAAAGGCTGTTTTGGTCCACCGCTAATGAGCCTTAAAGGCAGGAGAATGCGACAGGACGTCGCTTAGCGGGTAAAAACGGGGCCTTAGGATAATCCCGAGGCCCCATTTTAGCTACTGATTAGTGCAGATCCAGCACATCGCGCATGTCATACAGACCCGGCGCACGCCCATCCAGCCACAGCGCGGCACGCACCGCACCCTTGGCGAATGTCATGCGGCTGGAGGCTTTGTGCGTGATTTCCAGGCGCTCGCCTTCAGTGGCGAACAGCACGGTGTGATCACCGACGACATCGCCACCACGAACGGTGGCAAAACCAATGGTGTCACGCGCACGCGCGCCGGTATGACCTTCACGCCCGTACACCGCCACCTTCGACAAGTCGCGCCCCAGGGCATCGGCGATAGCCTCACCCATGCGCAACGCGGTTCCCGACGGCGCATCGATCTTGTGGCGATGATGGGTCTCGATGATTTCGATATCCGCCTCATCGCCCAGCACGCGCGCCGCCAGATCCAGCAGCTTGAGCGACAGGTTCACGCCCACGCTGAAGTTGGCGGCAAACACGATGGGAATATCCTTGCCCGCCTCGACCAGCAACTGTTTCTGCTCAGCGCTCAAGCCGGTGGTGCCGATCACCATGGCCTTGCCCGCCTTGCGGCAGAACGCCAGGTTTTTCAGCATCACGTCCGGCAGCGTAAAGTCGATCAGCACGTCGAACTCGTCCGCCACCTGCTCCAGGTTGCCGGACAACGACACGCCGATACGCCCCAGCGAAGCCAGCTCACCGGCATCGGCGCCGATCAGCGTACTGCCTGGGCGAACGATCGCCGCGGTCAGGCCGGAGGCCGGCGAGCGCTGCTGTACCGCTTCGATCAGGGTTTTACCCATGCGCCCGGCAGCGCCCATTACGGCTATACGTCGCATACTCAATTCCTTACAAGTCGCCGAAGAAGCGCTTCACGCCATCGAAGAAGCCCGTGGTTTTCGGCGAGTGGGAGTCGTCACCCTCCAGCGAACTGCGGAACTCTTCGAGCAACTCGCGTTGGCGACGACCCAGGTTGACCGGCGTTTCCACCGTGACACGGCACATCAGGTCGCCCGCACCGCCACCACGCACCGGCGCCACGCCTTTGCCACGGATACGGAACTGCTTGCCGGTCTGCGTCCCCTCAGGGATCTTGAGCTTGACCCGACCATCCAGGGTCGGAATCTCCAGCTCGCCGCCCAGGGCCGCATCGACGAAGCTGATCGGCACTTCGCAGAACAGGTGCTTGCCGTCGCGCTGGAAGATCGAGTGCTCGCGCACATTGATCACCACATACAGGTCACCCGTCGGGCCACCCTGAGTCCCCGCCTCGCCTTCGCCCGACAGGCGAATGCGGTCACCGGTATCCACGCCCGCCGGCACTTTGACCGACAGGGTTTTGTACTCTTCGACACGCCCTTCACCGTGGCAGGAATCGCACGGGTCAGAAATGATCTTGCCTTGGCCTTGGCACCGCGGGCAGGTTTGCTGCACCGAGAAGAAGCCCTGCTGCATGCGGACCTGACCGATACCACCGCAGGTCGGGCAAGTGATCGGCGAGGAGCCTTTCTTGGCCCCCGAACCGTCGCACGGCTTGCAGTTGACCAGCGTCGGCACGCGGATATTGACGCTGGTGCCGCGCACGGCTTCTTCCAGGTTCAGTTCCAGGGTGTAGCGCAGGTCGCTGCCGCGCTGGGCACCGCCACGCTGACCACCGCGGCCACCACCGAAGAAGTCGCTGAACACATCGCCGAAAATATCGGAGAAGTTCTGGCCGCCGAAGCCGGCACCGCCGCCACCCATGCTCGGGTCGACGCCGGCGTGACCGTACTGGTCGTAGGCCGCACGCTTGTTGGGATCACACAGGCATTCGTAGGCCTCGTTGGCCTCTTTGAACATTTCTTCGGATTCTTTGTTATCCGGATTACGGTCCGGGTGGTGCTTCATCGCCAGGCGACGGTAAGCCTTCTTCAGGTCCGCCTCGCTGGAACCGCGCTCCACACCCAATACTTCGTAATAGTCACGCTTTGCCATAAGTCTTTGCACTCTTAAGGACGTTCAGCCAGACCCTCCTGAGCCTTGCCGAACTCGTTGAGCCCCAATACAGGCCCGGACCCAACTCACGTCAATTCAACGATCCTGGTCATAACAGCTTTCAGCCAGGGACCCGGCCAAAAACGCGGTGACTGTCGCCGGAAAGCAGGAGCATTCCCGATCACACCGCCAGCATCCGAGCCTTGTCGCATGCTGTAAAAATTCGCATACCCCAGACACGCCAACGCGGGAGCAAGCTCCCGCGCGGCGACATCCTACCAGTCACCGCTTGATAGCGGTCAACCGGCCAAGCAGATTACTTCTGCTCTTTGACTTCTTCGAACTCGGCATCGACAACGTCATCGTGCTTGGCTTCAGGCTCTGCCTGATGCGCGGCACCGTCAGCTGGCTGACCTTGCTCGGCGTACATTTTCTGAGCAACCGGCGCGGAGACCTTCGACAGTTCCTCAACCTTGGCTTCGATGGCCGCCTTGTCGTCGCCTTTAACTGCGGCTTCCAGGGCAACCAAGGCCGCTTCGATTGCGGTCTTCTCTTCGGCAGTCACTTTGTCGCCAGCTTCAGCGATCATTTTGCGCGTCGAGTGAACCAGTGCGTCGCCCTGGTTACGGGCAGCCGCCAACTCTTCGAACTTCTTGTCAGCCTCGGCATTGGTTTCCGCATCACGAATCATCTGCTGAATTTCTTCATCAGACAGACCGGAGTTGGCCTTGATGGTGATCTTCTGCTCTTTGCCAGTAGCCTTGTCTTTGGCGCCTACGTGCAAGATGCCGTTGGCGTCGATGTCGAAGGTCACTTCGATTTGTGGCACGCCACGTGGTGCTGGTGGAATCTCGGCCAGGTCGAACTTGCCCAGGGACTTGTTCTGCGCCGCTTGCTTACGCTCACCTTGCAGCACGTGAATGGTCACGGCGCCCTGGTTGTCATCGGCCGTCGAGAACACTTGCGATTTCTTGGTAGGAATCGTGGTGTTTTTCTCGATCAGCGCAGTCATCACGCCACCCATGGTTTCGATACCCAGGGTCAGCGGGCTGACGTCCAGCAGCAATACGTCTTTCACGTCGCCGGCCAGTACCGCACCCTGGATGGCAGCACCCATGGCAACAGCTTCGTCCGGGTTCACGTCTTTACGTGCTTCTTTGCCGAAGAACTCGGTCACCAACTTCTGAACCAGTGGCATACGGGTCTGACCGCCGACCAGGATCACGTCGTTGATCGCACTCACTTCGATGCCGGAGTCTTTCAGCGCGATGCGGCAAGGTTCGATGGTGCGCTGAACCAGGTCTTCAACCAGCGCTTCCAGCTTGGCGCGCGAAATCTTCACGTTCAAGTGCTTAGGACCGGTAGCGTCTGCAGTGATGTACGGCAGGTTAACGTCGGTCGACTGAGCCGAAGACAGCTCGATCTTGGCTTTCTCGGCAGCTTCTTTCAGACGCTGCATGGCCAGCGGGTCACCCTTGAGGTTCATGCCGCTTTCTTTCTTGAACTCGTCAACGAGGTAGTCGATCAGACGGATGTCGAAGTCTTCACCACCCAGGAAGGTGTCGCCGTTGGTGGCCAACACTTCGAACTGGTGCTCGCCGTCAACTTCCGCGATTTCGATCACGGACACGTCGAAGGTACCGCCACCCAGGTCATAAACGATGACAGTGTGGTCGCCCTTGGCTTTGTCCATGCCGTAGGCCAGAGCGGCTGCGGTTGGTTCGTTGATGATACGTTTTACGTCCAGGCCCGCGATGCGGCCGGCGTCTTTGGTCGCCTGGCGCTGGCTGTCGTTGAAGTAGGCCGGAACGGTGATCACCGCTTCAGTCACCGCTTCACCGAGGTAGTCTTCGGCGGTTTTCTTCATCTTTTTCAAGATTTCAGCCGAGATCTGTGGCGGCGACATTTTCTGGCCGTTCACTTCAACCCAGGCGTCACCGTTGTCAGCCTTGGCGATTTTGTAAGGGACCATCTTGATGTCTTTCTGTACGACTTCTTCCTCGAACTTACGCCCGATCAGACGCTTCACCGCGTACAGGGTGTTGTGCGGGTTGGTCACCGCCTGACGCTTGGCCGACTGACCGACGAGGATTTCGCCGTCGTTGGCGTAAGCAATGATCGACGGCGTAGTACGCGCGCCTTCGGCGTTTTCGATGACTTTTGCAACGCCGTTTTCCAGCACGGAGACGCAGGAGTTGGTGGTCCCCAGGTCGATACCGATAATTTTGCCCATGATTTACTCTCCCGAAACTTGAATTTGGATGCCGCAGCAGTGGTGGCTAACTGCGGTAGCACTTAAACGCTTGACTTATAAATGGGGGCCTTGCGGCGTATTTCAAGCCTGCTCATCAATCGAAGGTGAAACCGGTGCAGGCGCCTTGCTGACCACGACCATTGCTGGACGCAGCAGGCGACCGTTGAGCTGGTATCCCTTCTGGAATACTTTCAACACGCTGTTTGGCTCAAGGTCATGACTTTCCTGCATCGCCATGGCCTGGTGATGCTCGGCATTGAACGGCTCGCCGCCTTGCGGATCGACAGCCTCCAACTGATAACGCTTCAGGGTGTCCTGGAACATTTTCAGGGTCAGCTCGATACCTTCACGCATCGGGCGGATGTTTTCGTCGTCCGGGTTGGACAACTCAAGGCCGCGCTCCAGGCTGTCGATGATCGGCAAAAGATCACCGGCGAATTTTTCCAGCGCGAACTTGTGGGCCTTTTCTACATCCTGCTCGGCACGGCGGCGGACGTTCTGCAGATCGGCGGCAACACGCAAAGATTGATCCTGCGCAGCGGCCAATTGCTCTTCGAGCACTTGCACACGAGTCGCCGGCTCATCACCGGCAGCCGAATTGGCGTCTGGAGTTTGCGTATCCTGCGTCTGTTCGTCAGCCATAGATTTCTCCTTTCAAAATCATGCGCGAACTCAACTCGCGCTTCTGTTCCGGTATATGGGGCCACAATTTCCAGGTTCAAGGGTGCGGGCGTCACCAAAAGTCTTTCATCTGATCCAGATCAATTCCGACCCATTCATTCCTCTTCGCACTAAAAAAAACATCGAAGCAAGCAAATCGAGCTAAGCGCCAGGATTGTCAGCCCGGAACAAAACACTGTATAAATAACCAGACCTAAAGCCTGGGAGCGGCCGTCATGCTCGTGCACCTGTCCGTACATAACTACGCCATCGTTGAACATCTGGATCTCGAACTGGATCGCGGGATGAGCGTAATCACAGGCGAAACCGGCGCCGGCAAGTCGATCATGCTCGACGCCCTCGGCCTGACCCTGGGCGACCGCGCCGACAGTGGCGTGGTACGCCCCGGCGCAGACAAGGCCGACATCCTGGCGACCTTCGACCTGGCGGACATCCCCGAAGCCGAAGCCTGGCTTGCCGAGCGCGACCTTAATAATGAAGGGCCGTGCATCCTGCGCCGGGTCATCACCGCCGAAGGCCGCTCCCGTGGCTACATCAACGGCACGCCCTGCCCGCTGGGTGACTTGAAGGCCCTGGGCGAGCTGCTGATCGATATCCACAGCCAGCACGAACACCAATCCCTGCTCAAAACCGATACCCATCGCCGCCTGCTCGATGAATACGCCGGCGCCACCGACCTCGCCCGCCAGGTCCAGCTCGCCGCCCAACGTTGGCGCCAGACCCGCCTGGAACTGGAGCGCCTCTCCAATTCCGGCGACGAGCAACGCGCACGCCACCAATTGCTCAGCTATCAACTCGAAGAGCTCGAAAGCCTTGGCCTCGGCGAAAGCGAGCTGGAACAGCTTGAGCAGGAACACAAGAACCTCACCAACGCCGAAACCCTGCTGGGTATTTGCCGCCAGGTGGTGGAGCAATGCAGCGAGAGCGACTCGGGCAATGTGCTCAATGCACTGACCGTCAGCCTCAATCGGCTGTCCAGCGTGAACAATGCGTCCGGCTCGCTGAATGAAGCCACGACCTTGCTGACCAGTGCGCAAATCCAGGTAGAAGAAGCCGTAGGCGAACTGAACCGCTTCCTCGATCACTTCGACGCCGACCCGGCACGCCTGCAGGAAATAGAAGAACGCCTGGACACCATCTACACCCTGGCGCGCAAACATCGGATCCAGCCGACTGAAGTGGCAACGATGCAGCAGAAGCTGCTGGATGAAATCGAAACCCTGAACGCGAATGACGAGTCCATTGAGCGCCTGGGCGACGAACTGGCTTCTTTCGCCCGCCATTACCAAGAGAAGGCCCGCGAACTGAGCGATCTGCGCCATCAAGCCGCCACGAGCCTGGCCAGCGCGGTCGAGCAGGAAATCCAGCGCCTCGGCATGCCCGGCGGCCGCTTCACCATCGAACTGCACAGCAATACCAGCGCCGAACTGCAGCCCCACGGCCTGGAACAGGTAGAACTGCTGGTCAGCGCCAACCCAGGGCAGCCGCTCAAAGCGCTGGCAAAAGTCGCCTCCGGGGGCGAACTATCGCGGATCAGCCTGGCGATTCAGGTGATCACCGCCCAAACCTCACGGGTTCCGACGCTGGTCTTTGACGAGGTAGACGTTGGCATTGGTGGCCCGACCGCAGAAATTGTCGGCCAACTGCTGCGTCGCCTGGGGGATCGCGGCCAGGTGCTGACGGTTACCCACTTACCGCAAGTAGCCGCCCAAGGGCATCAGCATTTGTTTGTACACAAAGTACGCGGCAGCGATGCGACGCACACGGCGGTGTCCAAGCTGAACAAGTCGGAACGCGTGGAGGAAGTCGCGCGCATGCTCGGCGGCATCGACCTGACCAAGGAGTCCCTGGCCCACGCGAAGAAAATGGTGGTGGCAGCGAAGGCCTGACCGAACCGGCAATTTTCTCTCTTGTAGAAAGCACGAAGGCGACCCAGGGGTCGCCTTCAATCGTTCCGCAGAGCGAATCTGCGTCGATTTTTACTTTTTCTTACGTACGTAAAGAACCAAATTGTGGTCCGACAACTCGTAGCCATGCTCCTCGGCAATTGCCTTCTGCAACCGCTCGATTTCCGGGTTGGTGAATTCGATAACCTCACCAGTGTCCACGTCGACCATGTGGTCGTGATGACCACCATCAGCCAATTCGAACACTGCGTGACCGCCGTCGAAATTATGACGAACCACCAGCCCCGCGGCTTCAAACTGGGTCAGCACGCGGTAAACCGTGGCCAGGCCAACGTCCTCATTGGACTCCATCAGCGCCTTGTAAACATCCTCGGCACTCATGTGGCGCTGCTCAGCAGAATCGAGCATTTGTAGAATCTTGACGCGTGGCAGAGTCACTTTAAGACCGGCTTTGCGTAGTTCGCTATTTTCAACCATGGTTAGCTTTCTCGCGGATGCTGCTTCGCAGCTTCTCTTAATACGGGTATGATCGGCGTTTACGTTGTCCCAGCCAAGATAGTGGAAGTCGCCCACCGATGCAAAACACCAAGCTCTTGCTAACCAGTTTCACCTTTGTGGGACTGCTCGCACTCGCCGGTTGTTCATTCCCCGGGGTTTACAAAATCGACATCCAGCAGGGCAATGTCGTCACGCAGGACATGATAGACCAGTTACGCCCGGGAATGACCCGACGGCAAGTACGGTTTATTATGGGTAACCCCCTGCTGACTGACACTTTCCATGCCGATCGCTGGGATTATCTCTACAGCATCCAGCCTGGGGGCGGTGAACGCCAACAGGAACGCGTCAGCGTCATCTTTAATGGCAATGATCAACTGGTCAGTCTGTCCGGCGACTTCATGCCCGGCGTAAGCCGCGATGACGCCTTGCTGGGCAAGGATAACGGCACCAACGTGACTGCGCCTGCGCAGGAAGCCGAGAAGCCGAAATCCGAAGTACCGGCCAAGCCTGGCTCATTGCTCGACAAGATCCAGAAAGACGTCGACCGCGTACAAACAGTTCCAGTCCCGACGCCACAGCCTCTGGACACCAGCCCGCAGTAAGTTTGCGACGCTCGATAAAAAGCCCGGCATGCCGGGCTTTTTGTTGCCTGCAGATTCGCCGACCTATGAACGCTGTTGCTTGGCCAACGCCGCCTTGGCCGCACGCAGCCGCCGCACTTCTTTGGGGTCGGCCAGCAGCGGGCGGTAGATCTCGATACGATCACCTGACTGCACGGTGCAGGTATCGGGGTCGACCACTGCCTTACCGAATACCCCCAACGGGCAATCAGCAAGGTTCACCTCAGGAAAGTGCGTAGCAATCCCCGACGCCTGCACCGCAGCCCGCAGGCTCGTACCCGCTGGCACCGCGACCGCCACCAACACCTGGCGATCCACGCCGGCATACACCACTTCAATCTCAACCATGCAGTTGCTTGGCTCGCTGACAGAATGCGTCGACCAGGGTATTGGCCGCCTGATTGAACAAAGGCCCCAACGTCGCCCGCACAATGGGCCCCGCATAATCGAAGGACAGATCCAGGCTGATCTTGCAGGCTTTCTCGGTCAACGCCTTGAACACCCAGACACCATGCAATTGGGTAAACGGCCCTTCCTGCAGATTCATTTCAATGGACTTGCCCGGCACCAGGACATTGCGTGTCACAAAGTGCTGGCTGAGCCCCCCCTTGGCCACCCCGACACTGGCAACCATGTGCTCATCACCGCCTTCCAGCACCTCGGCGGTCGAGCACCAAGGCAGGAATTCCGGGTAACGCGCCACGTCGTTGACCAGGTCATAAAGCACCTGGGCCGGATAGGGCAGCAGGGCCGAACGTTGAATATGCGTCGTCATGTGAGCGTTATTTCCACAGCTGAGCGGCAAACATCGCGAAAGAACAACCCGATCCGCGAGAGAAAAAAACCAAAGAACTGCCGGTATTGTCCGGGATTCGTCCAACACGCTCAAGCACGCAGGTTGACCGTAGCCGACACGCTCGCAACGCCCTATAATGCCGCCCCTATGGCTAAACAAAAGAAACACCCCACAGGGACCATCGCGCAGAATAAAAAAGCGCGACACGATTACTTCATCGAACATCGGTTCGAGGCTGGTCTGGTCCTGGCCGGCTGGGAAGTAAAAAGTCTGCGTGCCAGCAAGCTGCAACTGGTCGACAGCTATGTGCTGCTCAAGGATGGCGAGGCATGGCTGCTCGGCAGTCATATCACCCCGCTGACCACCGCGAGCACGCACGTGATTGCCGACCCGGTACGCACACGCAAGCTGCTGCTCAATGCCCGCGAACTGGACAAGCTCGCCGCCGCCGTACAGCAGAAAGGCTATGCCTGCGTCTGCCTGTCCTGGTATTGGAGCAAGCATCTGGTCAAGTGCGAGATCGCACTGGGCAAAGGCAAGAAGGAATACGACAAGCGTGACACCGAGCGCGAGCGCGATTCCGACCGTGAACTGCATCGCGCCGTGCGCAACAAGGGCAAGGAAGAATAATCCTTGCGCCGCTGTAGCCTAGGGCGCTTCGCCCCTGGCTACATGCCCTTGCGCCGCGCCGCCCGGGCCACGCGCTGAACTTCCTGACGTACCTCCTCCAACACCTCCTGCACATACAACAGGTGACGTGTTGAGACTTCCCGCGCTTGCTCGGCCCGCCCCTCGATGATCGCCAGGTACAAGTCCCGGTGCTGACTGATCAGCATATCGCGGGTTTCCGTGCGCTGCTGGTACATGCCGCCAATGTTGGTCACCACGTTCCGCTTGAGCAGGTCGAACAACCCGCGGATGGTGTGCAACAGCACAGCATTGTGGCTGGCCTCGGCAATGGCCAAGTGAAACCGCGCATCCGCGGCCCCCTCCTCTGCGCGGCTGACCTTATCGTCGCGCGCGTAACAATCCTGTAGCGCTTCAAAGGCCGCCGTCAGCCGCTCACGGTCGACTTCGGTAGCGCGCAATGCCGCGTAATAGGCACAGGACGCTTCGAGGGTTTGGCGAAACTCCAGCAAATCACGCTGAGCCTCGGGATTGTTTTCCAGCAGGTGCAACAACGGATCGCTGAACGTCGAGCCCAACGAATCAGACACATAATTGCCACCGCCCTGGCGACTGACCAGCAACCCCTTGGCCGCCAGTTTCTGGATCGCCTCACGCAGCGAGGGGCGCGAAACGCCGAACTTTTCAGCCAACGCGCGCTCGGCCGGCAAGCGCTCGCCCGATTTCAGCGTGCCCTCAAGGATCATGCCCTCAAGCTGCTCGACAATATCGTCAGACAAACGGCGCTGACGCACCTGATCAAACCCCATAACTCTCTCTCCACGATCCCGACCACTCGCCGGGGCCTCTATTCTGGCCTATCGCAACGCTTGCAGCACCCATCAGAACATCTTCGATTGATGCGATCAGAGCGCCCGCCCTCCCGCCTAAGACCAAAGTTTCGCAGGCGGCAAATTGACACATCCCTGCCTAGGCTTTTACTCTAGCCAACAGCGGCTGTAAATTGGTATTACCAATTATCCAAGCCGACTAAAATGTGCCTGACCAACAACAATTAGGGGCCACCCCATATGCAAACCTGGCAACAGCTCTACAGCCCGCTCGGCAGCCTCGGCCTGTCCGCACTGGCCGCCGTTATTCCAATCGTATTTTTCTTCCTGGCTCTGGCCGTGTTTCGCCTTAAAGGCCACGTCGCCGGCAGCATCACGCTGGCGCTGTCGATCCTGGTGGCGATCTTTGCCTTCCAGATGCCGGTGGACATGGCACTGGCCGCTGCCGGCTATGGCTTTGCCTACGGCCTGTGGCCCATCGCCTGGATCATCGTCGCTGCGGTATTTCTCTACAAACTGACGGTCAAGAGCGGCCAGTTCGAGATCATCCGCAGCTCGGTACTGTCGATCACCGACGACCAACGCCTGCAGGTCCTGCTGATCGGCTTCTGCTTCGGCGCCTTCCTGGAAGGTGCCGCCGGCTTTGGTGCTCCCGTGGCGATTACCGCCGCGCTGCTGGTCGGCCTGGGCTTCAACCCGCTGTACGCCGCCGGCCTGTGCCTGATCGCCAACACCGCGCCCGTCGCCTTCGGTGCCCTCGGGATTCCGATCATCGTCGCCGGGCAAGTGACCGGCATCGACGCGTTCAAGATCGGCGCCATGACTGGTCGCCAATTGCCACTGCTGTCGCTGTTCGTTCCGTTCTGGCTGGTGTTCATGATGGACGGCCTGCGCGGCGTGCGCGAAACCTGGCCGGCCGCCTTGGTGGCAGGCTTGAGCTTTGCCATCACCCAATACTTCACCTCCAACTTCATCGGCCCGGAACTGCCGGACATCACCTCGGCCCTGGCCAGCCTGGTTTCCTTGACTCTGTTCCTGAAAATCTGGCAACCCAAGCGCACCGCCGGCGCGCAGATTGCCGGTGCGACCTCCAGCGCAACGATCACCGCCAGCGCCGGCGGCTTCGGCCTGCCACGCAGCACTGTCGCTTCGCCCTACAGCCTGGGGCGAATCTTCAAAGCCTGGTCGCCGTTCCTGATCCTGACCGTGCTGGTGACCATCTGGACCCTCAAGCCCTTCAAGGCGATGTTCGCCGCAGGCGGCTCGATGTACAGCTGGGTGTTCAACTTTGCGATCCCGCACCTGGACCAACTGGTGGTCAAGGTTGCGCCTATCGTGACCAACCCGACGGCCATCCCCGCGGTATTCAAACTGGACCCGATTTCAGCGACCGGCACTGCGATTTTCTTTTCCGCGCTGATCTCGATGCTGGTATTGAAGATCGACATCAAAACTGGTCTTACCACTTTAAAAGAGACCTTCTACGAACTGCGCTGGCCGATCCTGTCCATCGGCATGGTGCTGGCGTTCGCGTTCGTCACCAACTACTCGGGCATGTCCTCGACCATGGCATTGGTCCTGGCCGGCACCGGCGCAGCCTTCCCGTTCTTCTCGCCGTTCCTCGGCTGGCTGGGGGTTTTCCTGACAGGCTCCGACACCTCGTCCAACGCCCTGTTCAGCTCGTTGCAAGCCACCACCGCCCACCAGATCGGTGTCAACGACGTCCTGCTGGTCGCGGCAAACACCAGCGGCGGCGTGACCGGCAAGATGATTTCGCCGCAATCGATCGCTGTGGCCTGCGCCGCTACCGGCCTGGTCGGCAAGGAATCCGACCTGTTCCGCTTCACCCTCAAGCACAGCCTGTTTTTCGCCACCATCGTCGGGCTGATCACACTGGCCCAGGCCTACTGGTTCACCGGCATGCTGGTGCATTGAGACCACAGGTAATCACGCAATAACCGACGCCGAACCGCGATTTCGGCGTCAGCTCTCCACAACCCTTCTGCCGGGCCGCTGAACACGCTGCGGCCCTGACGGACGGACAACCGGGACCACCCGGAGAACGCGCCTGATGAGCGAGCTTTTTTACAACGCCGTGCCGAATGCCACCCGTGTCGCGCCGCCTCTGGCCGAGCCACGCGAATACCCCCACGAAAAACCGCAGAAGGTCTACCTGTTCGGCACCTGCGTGGTCGATCTGTTTTATCCCGAAGCCGGCATGGACGCGATCCACCTGCTGGAACGCGAAGGGATCTGCGTGGATTATCCCCAAGGGCAAAGCTGCTGCGGGCAACCGGCCTACACCTCGGGCTATACCGACCAGGCCCGACAAGTGGCACGCGCGCAACTGGCGCTGTTCGCCGGTGACTACCCGGTGGTGGTGCCATCCGGCTCCTGTGCCGGCATGTTACGTGAGCACTACGCCGACCTCTTCAAGGACGAACCCGACACCCTCAAACAAGTGCAGGCCCTCGCGGCCCGGACTTATGAGTTGGCGGAGTTCCTGTTGTTCGTGTGCAAGGTGCAACTCAACGACAGCGGGGCGCCGGTCAAGGTCGCTCTGCACACGTCGTGCTCCGCGCGTCGGGAAATGAACACCCACCTTCACGGCCGCGAACTGCTGGCCCAATTGCGCAATGTCGAACGCGTCGACCACAGCCACGAAAGCGAATGCTGTGGCTTTGGTGGGACGTTCAGCGTGCGTATGCCGGACATTTCCGGCGCAATGGTGGCCGACAAGACCCGAGCCTTGCAGGACTCCGGCGCCCATCAAGTACTGAGTGCTGATTGCGGTTGCCTGATGAACATCAATGGCGCTCTGGAGAAACAACAGGCGGCCTTACGCGGGCAACACCTGGCCAGCTTTCTCTGGCAACGCACCGGGGGTGAACGATGAACGCCGCGCTGATTCCCACCGTCGAGGTGTCGGAAGACTTCCGCACCCGCGCCCACCAGGCACTGGGCGACGCGCAACTGCGAAACAACTTTCGCAATGCCATGGATTCCCTGATGAGCAAACGGGCGGCGTCTTTCAGCGACGCCCACGAACGCGAACACCTGCGCGCCCTCGGTAACGCGGTGCGCGCCCGCGCCCTGTCGAAGCTGCCCGACCTGCTCGAACAACTGGAAGCCAACCTGACCCGAAACGGCGTGACCGTGCATTGGGCAGAAACGGTTGAAGAGGCCAATGCGATCGTGCTGTCGATCATCCGCCGGCGCGAAGCCACGCAGGTGATCAAAGGCAAATCCATGGTCAGCGAAGAGATGGAGATGAACCACGTACTCGCCGCCCAAGGCATCGAATGCCTTGAGTCGGACATGGGTGAGTTTATTGTTCAACTCGACCATGAGAAGCCGTCCCACATCATCATGCCGGCGATCCACAAGAACGCCAGCCAGGTCGCGTCGCTGTTCCACGAAAAACTCGGCGTGGAGTACACCAAGGATGTCGACCAGTTGATTCAGATTGGTCGCCGCGTGCTGCGGGAAAAGTTCTTCGAAGCGGATATCGGCGTCTCCGGCGTCAACTTCGCCGTGGCCGAAACCGGCACGCTGCTGCTGGTGGAAAACGAAGGCAACGGGCGTATGTCGACCACAGTGCCACCCGTGCATATCGCCGTGACCGGCATCGAGAAGGTCGTGGAAAACCTGCGCGACGTGGTGCCGTTACTGTCGCTGCTGACCCGCTCCGCGCTCGGCCAGCCGATCACCACCTACGTCAATATGATCTCCGGCCCGCGCAAGGCCGATGAGCTCGACGGCCCCGAAGAAGTCCACCTGGTGCTGCTGGACAATGGACGCAGCCAGGCGTTTGCCGACAGCGAATTGCGTCAGACGCTCAACTGCATTCGCTGCGGCGCCTGTATGAATCATTGCCCGGTGTATACCCGAATCGGTGGCCACACCTACGGCGAGGTCTACCCCGGCCCAATCGGAAAAATCATCACACCGCATATGGTCGGCCTGGCAAAAGTACCGGACCATCCCAGTGCGTCTTCGTTGTGCGGTGCTTGTGGAGAAGTGTGTCCGGTAAAAATTCCGATCCCGGCCTTGCTGCGCCGTCTGCGGGAAGAGAACGTAAAAGCGCCGGATAGCCCACACCCCGTGATGCGCGGCCAAGGCAGCAAGTATTCGCGCCAGGAGCGGTTCATCTGGAACGCCTGGGCCAAGCTCCACAGCTCACCGACGCTGTACCGCCTGTTCACATTCGCCGCCACGCGCCTGCGCGCCCTCGTACCGAACAACGTCGGGCCATGGACGCAAAACCATAGCGCACCTAAACCCGCCGCCCGTTCGCTGCATGACCTGGCACGCGAGCATTTGGCCAAACAGGGAGCGCGTTGATGAGCGCCAAGCAAAATATCCTCGGCAAATTGCGCCACAGCCTGACGGGCACAACACCAGTGCCCGACAACTTCGATGAGACCCTGGTCACACAGATCTACACCTACCCGCCAGAGCAGCGCATCGCACAATTGCGCAAGCTGATGGAGGCGGTGCATACCGAGATCCACCTGACCCGCGGCGCCGAATGGCCAGCTTTACTCGCGCAGCTGCTGCAAAAACGCGAGCTGCCCAGCCTGCTCATCGCGCCGACAACCGAGCATGGGCGGCGCATCACCGAGCACTGGTCGAACCATCCGCAATTGCCGCAGCTCAAAGCCTACGACCGCCCTGTGGAAGAATGGAAAGCCGAGCTGTTTAATGACACACCGGCCAGCCTGACCACGACCCTCGGCGCCATCGCCGCCACCGGTAGCCTGATTCTGTGGCCCACGCGGGAAGAACCGCGACTGATGAGCCTGGTGCCGCCGGTACACTTTGCACTGCTCAAGGCCAGCGAGATTTACGACAACTTTTATCAGGTCCAGCAGCAATTCGCCTGGGCCCAAGGCATGCCCACCAATGCCCTGCTGGTGTCCGGCCCGTCGAAGACCGCTGACATCGAACAAGTTCTGGCTTATGGCGCCCACGGTCCGAAGGACCTGGTGGTGCTGATCCTGGAGGACCAATGAGTCTGCCTGCCGCTTTCCTTGCTGACGTCGCACAGCTGATCCCGAAAATTCGTCGCTTCGACGACCCACTTTCCACCTTGGCATTTGGCACAGACGCCAGTTTTTACCGACTGATCCCACAGCTGGTGATTCGCGTCGAGTCGGAAGACGAAGTCGTGGCGCTGCTGAAACTGGCCCAGCGCGATCATGTTCCGGTGACCTTCCGCGCAGCGGGCACCAGCTTGTCCGGGCAGGCCATCAGCGATTCGGTGCTGATCGTACTGGGGGACAACTGGAACGGCCGCGAAATTCGTGGGCAAGGCACGCAGATCCGCCTGCAACCCGGCGTGATCGGTGCCCAGGCCAACGCCTGGCTGGCGCCATTCGGGCGCAAGATCGGGCCGGATCCGGCGTCGATCAACGCCTGCAAAATCGGCGGCATCGTCGCCAACAATGCCAGCGGCATGTGCTGCGGTACGGCGCAAAACACCTACCACACCCTGGCCGGGATTCGCCTGGTGCTGGCCGACGGCAGCCGCCTGGACACCGAAGATGCCGCCAGCGTCGCGGCATTTCGTCAGCAGCACGGCGCGCTGCTTGAACGCCTGGCCACACTCGGGCGGGAGACGCGGGCAAACGCTGAACTGGCCGCCAAAATCCGCCACAAATACCGTCTGAAAAATACCACCGGCCTGTCACTCAACGCCCTGGTGGATTTCGATGAGCCGCTGGATATCCTCAGCCACCTGCTGGTGGGCTCCGAAGGCACCCTGGGCTTTATCAGCGCAGTGACTTACGACACCGTCATCGACCACCCGAACAAAGCCTCGGCGCTGATCGTATTCCCCGATGTCGAGACCTGCTGCAATGCGGTGACCGTCCTGAAAACCCAACCGGTCTCAGCGGTTGAGCTGCTCGACCGACGCAGCATGCGTTCGGTGCAGGACAAACCCGGCATGCCCGCCTTCGTACAACATCTATCGGAAAATGCCTGCGCACTGTTGATCGAATCCCGTGCGGCATCGCCCTCTTTGCTCCAGGAGCAACTGGCGCTGATCATGGCGTCCCTGGCGGCGTTCCCGGTGGAAAAACAGGTCGACTTCACCGAAGACCCGGTGGAAAACGCCCGCCTGTGGGCGATCCGCAAAGACACCTTCCCCGCCGTCGGCGCCGTGCGCAAAACCGGCACTACGGTGATCATCGAAGACGTGACGTTCCCGGTCGAGCAGTTGGCCATCGGCGTTAATCGTTTGATCGAGCTGTTCGACAAACACCACTACGACGAAGCCATCCTTTTCGGACACGCTCTGGAAGGCAATCTGCACTTTGTGTTCACCCAAGGCTTCAACAGCAGCGAAGAAGTCGCACGCTACCAAGCGTTCATGGACGACGTCGCCCAACTGGTGGCCGTAGAGTTTGGCGGCTCACTGAAAGCCGAGCATGGCACCGGCCGCAACATGGCGCCGTTCGTCGAGCTGGAATGGGGCAGCGACGCCTATCAACTGATGTGGCAACTCAAACGCCTGCTCGACCCCAACGGTATTCTCAACCCGGACGTGGTGCTCAGCGAAGATCCGCAGATCCACCTTAAACACCTCAAGCCGCTGCCTGCCGCCGACGAGCTTGTGGATAAGTGTATCGAGTGCGGTTTCTGCGAGCCGGTATGCCCGTCGAAAGGCCTGACCTTGAGCCCGCGCCAGCGCATCGTGATCTGGCGCGATATCCAGGCGAAGAAACGCGCCGGCATCGACACCACTGAACTGGAAACGGCCTACCACTACCAGGGCATCGACACCTGCGCCGCCACCGGGTTATGCGCCCAGCGCTGCCCTGTGGGAATCAACACCGGCGACTTGGTGAAAAAACTCCGGGCCCGCGACGCCGACCATACGAAAACCGCCGAATGGTTGGCCACCCACTTCGCCACTGCGCTACAAGGCGCGCGCCTTACCCTGCACGTCGCCAACGGCGCACGCATGCTGTTGGGCGCGCCGCGCCTGGCCAAGTTGTCGGCCACAGTGAGCAAGTTGTCCAAGGGACAAATCCCACAATGGACCAACGCCATGCCGCAACCGGAAAAAGCCATTCGCTTCAGTCCGGCGGTGACCGATGAGCGGCCACGCGTGGTCTACCTCGCGGCATGCGTCTCACGCGCCATGGGCCCGGCGGCTGGCGATAAAGAGCAAACGTCGCTGTACGACAAAACCCGCGGCCTGCTGGAAAAAGCCGGCTACCAAGTCGTCTTCCCCGACAACCAGGACAACCTGTGCTGCGGCCAGCCTTTCGCCTCCAAGGGCTATGCCGAACAGGCCGAACACAAACGCCAGGAACTGATCGGCGCCTTGCTCCACGCCAGCCGCGGCGGCCTCGACCCGATCTACTGCGACACCAGCCCCTGCACCCTGCGCCTGGTGCAAGACCTGGGCGAAACACGCCTGGACCTGTACGACCCGGTACGATTTATCCGCACACACCTGATGGACCGCCTCGACTTCATACCGCAGGAAGCACCGATCGCTGTACACGTCACTTGCAGCACCCAGCACCTCGGGGAAAGCCAGGCCCTGATCGACCTGGCCCGCCGCTGCGCGAAAACCGTGGTGATCCCGGAAGGCATCCACTGCTGTGGTTTTGCCGGCGACAAAGGCTTCACCACCCCGGAACTCAACGCCCACTCCCTGCGCTCACTGAAAGACGCCGTGCAATATTGCAGCGAAGGCATCTCCACCAGCCGCACCTGCGAGATCGGCCTGAGCCAGCATGGCGGCATCGATTACCACGGGCTGGTCTACCTCGTGGACCGCGTAACCCGACCGAGGGCGCACTAATCCTGCACAAAAACAGAACCCCTGCGCGGCGACGTAGTCATCTGCATAGGCCTCGGCGATCGAGGCTCATCAGTGATGTCGCTGGCAGCCCTTGAACGCCAGCAGCGTCGAGCCCTTTTTCGCAAGGAGATACCCTTATGAAGCATTCCGCTCTTGCTGGCGTGTTCATTACCGCTGCGATGCTGGCCTCACCGGCGTTTGCCGCCGGAAAAACCGACCAGCTTTGTCAGATTAATCTCGACAAAATCAACAACGGCAAAGCCCTGCTCGCCACCGACACCACTGGCAAAAGCGGCGAAATCGACACCGCCGTGTCTCAAGCCAAAGCCGCCCAAGCAGCAGGTGATGACAAGAGGTGCATAGAGATCACGTCCAAAGCCCTGCAAGACCTACAGAACAGCGACAAAGGCGCCAATCAGTAACACCTCGACGCTCATGGCCAACCTTCGGGTTGGCCTTCTGTGACCGTTTGGCGTACACTGCACAGGCTTGTCACTCACTAAGAAACAACGAGTTACAAGCACGGGGCCGTTTAGGATTCGACGCCGGTCGCGAAACTTTAGGTGCATGCCGAGTTGGTAACAGAACTCGTAAATCCACTGTTGCAACTTTCTATAGTTGCCAATGACGAAACCTACGGGGAATACGCTCTCGCTGCGTAAGCAGCCTTAGCCCTTCCCTCCTGGTACCTTCGGGTCCAGCAATCATCAGGGGATGTCTGTAAACCCAAAATGATTGTCATATAGAACAGAATCGCCGTGCAGTACGTTGTGGACGAAGCGGCTAAAACTTACACAACTCGCCCAAAGCACCCTGCCCGTCGGGTCGCTGAGGGTTAACTTAATAGACACGGCTACGCATGTAGTACCGACAGCGGAGTACTGGCGGACGGGGGTTCAAATCCCCCCGGCTCCACCATTTAGTCTTCCCAGGAAGACCCAGAAAAGCCGTAAAGCCTAGAGAAATCAAAGCTTTACGGCTTTTTTCTTGCCCGCGTTTTCCCACCTGATCCCAGGGCATCCCACAGTTGACGGGGGCATATATGGGGGCATAAAACGCTCATCAGCTCGCTCGGAGAGGATGTGCCCCCAATGCCCCTGAAAGACACCAACTGCCGCAACGCCAAGCCCCAAGACAAGCCGTACCGCTTGTATGACGAACAGGGCTTGTACCTAGAAGTACAGCCCAATGGAGGACGTTACTGGCGCTTAAAGTACCGTTTTCTGGGAAAGGAAAAACGCCTAGCTCTTGGTGTTTATCCAGAGGTCGGCTTGCAGGAGGCCCGACGCAAACGTGACGATGCTCGTGTCCAGCTTGCAGGCGGCCAAGACCCTTCGCTGCAACGGCGTATGGCCAAGGTAGTCAGCCAGCTCGATCACCAACACACCTTTGAATCGGTCGCAAAGCAATGGCTCACTATTCGCGAGTCAACCTGGGATCCGGAGTACACCCGCACGGTGCGGCAGCGCCTTGAGCTCAATGCCTACCCCTGGCTGGGAAAACTCCCGATCAGCAGCATCAGCACGCCCATGCTGGTCGAGAACCTCCAGCGCATCATCAAGCGCGGTGCTCGCGAGACGGCGCGTCGTGTAGCCCAAATCTACAAACAGATTTTCGAGTTCGCCGAAGCTGCCGGAATCACCCCACCCAACCAGATTGGTAACCTCTCTCGTACACTCCCAGCCAAGCGGGTGAAACACTTTGCCGCCGTGACCGATCCTGAAAAACTCGGTGCACTGCTCAAAGCACTGGATAGCTACACGGGAACACTGCCAGTTTGTTGTGCACTCAAACTGGCCCCGTTGCTGTTCTGCAGGCCCGGTGACCTGCGCCACATGGAGTGGTCGGAGGTCAATCTGGACGCGGGCGAGTGGTTGATTCCCGGCCACAAGATGAAAGGGCTCACTGCTACCAAACAGGATCGGCCGGATCATTTGGTTCCTCTCAGCCAACAGGCAGTCGCGGTTCTGCGCGAGCTGAAACCACTCACCGGCAGACATCGATACGCCTTCCCCTCGGCACGAGGAGGCGACCGGCCGATGTCCAACAATGCCGTACTAAGTGCGTTACGCCGCATGGACATCAGCGGCGACGAAATGACAGGGCACGGCTTTCGTGCGACAGCGAGAACCATAGGTGCGGAGGTGCTGGGGTTTCGTCCCGATCTCTTGGAGCATCAGCTTGCTCATACGGTAAAAAATCCGCTGGGACGTGCATACGATCGAACCACCTTCTTGCCGGAGCGCCATGAAATGATGCAGATCTGGGCCGACTATTTGGACTCGATAAAGAGCTGAATGCTCTGTCAACTGTGTCCTTGGTCGGGCCAGTACCTACCCAACCAAGGAGAGGAACATGCGAGTTGCTATCGAACATACTCGCATGTTAAAAATCGTCCGTCCCTAGCGATCCCTATTGATCCGCAACGGTCCGCCACGTCGCCCTGGTAACGACGTTAAAAACTTTCGCCTCGTTCGCATTCGCTGAACGGGCCGCATCAACTGCAATCGGTTGATTTGCGCATCTGGCATGAACGCCCTCAGTCCGTTCTGCCCCTAGAAGCCTCACGGCCCTAGAATTTCTGTAGCCCACAACGACCTCCGACGCTACCGAACATTAATCTCGGAAACGCGCATATACCTATGCGTGTGGCAAATGCCCGTGCTCGCTATATAGCCAGCCGATATCCGTCTTTTACCCTTTTTAGCAGTAGTGCCGGAGGGCGCTACCTCACGCTTCAGGACCTAGGACTCAAACCTATGGCAATGCACGTTAGCAACTTTGACGACGTCAGCGACGATGACAAAATTCTTCGTTTACGCGATGTCGAGTCAATCGTCGGCCTAAAACGCTCAACAATCTATCGCAAAATATCGGAGGGCCATTTCCCGCGCCAACGCCTTTTGTGCGGCTCCAGCGTCGGCTGGCGGAACAGTGAAATCCAGGCTTGGATTCGGCAAAGGGAGGCGCTGTAATGCAGCGCCGAACACCTCAACAGCCGGGCTGGATGGTAGAACTCACAGCGGCAGTAGATATTCCAGTGGAAAAAATCCAGTGGATATGGCCAGGCTGGTTGCCAAGGGCAAAGCTATCCATTCTTGCCGGCGCAGGTGGATGCGGTAAAACCACGCTTGCGATATCGCTGGCCGCCACGCTCAGTAGAGGTGGTGACTGGCCAGACGGCAGCAAATGTGAGGTCGCAGGCAACATCGTAATCTGGAGCGGCGAGGATGGTATAGCTGACACGATCATTCCTCGCCTTACGGCTGCAGATGCCGACCTAACCCGCGTGCACATCATCGAGGGGCTCAGTGATCAGCGTGGGAACAGGCGACAGTTTGATCCTGCAGCCAACTTTACCCTTTTAAATGAGGCAGCCGCACGGATTGACGGCGTTTCATTGCTGATTTTCGACCCACTGATCAATCTCATCCGTGGGGACATGCACCGAGCCAACGAAGTTCGGCAGGGACTACAGATGGTGGTGGATTTTGCCGAACAGCATTGCTGCTCCGTGCTCGGTATATCTCACCTCAGCAAAAGCGCCTCTCAGTCCTCTGTAGCTGATCGAGTCATCGGCAGCCAGGCATTCTCAGCACTTGCTCGCACGGTACTGGTGGCCGGGAAAGCTAATAACTCTGAAGCTCGGGTGCTTGTCCGGGCCAAGTCGAACGTTTCGATCGATATAGGGGGGATAGAGTATTTCGTTAAGCCCATCGTGATAGGCGAGCAGCTGGAAACAACCTGCATCCGGTGGGGAGAGGCCGTCGAAGGAAGCGCTGAAACTATTTTGGCGGATATCGAGCGAACGGGTGGAGCGAGACCAGTATCAGCGACTCAAGAAGCTTGCAGCTTTCTTGAAGCCACGCTGCAAGCAGGCCCTGTCTCGATCACTGCGCTGCAGTCTTTAGCTGAGGAGTCATGCATCTCTTGGGCATCAATACGTAGAGCGCAGAAACAGCTAGGTATCCGCTCATGCAAGGTGGGCATGCAAGGCGGATGGGTATGG
This sequence comes from Pseudomonas sp. Pse79, assembly GCF_024519615.1. NCBI lineage: Bacteria > Pseudomonadati > Pseudomonadota > Gammaproteobacteria > Pseudomonadales > Pseudomonadaceae > Pseudomonas > Pseudomonas sp. Pse79. The sequence goes on along the minus strand of NZ_JALJRR010000012.1, from coordinate 118,915 downwards.
GAGCTGCCCACCGCCCTCTGAAGGTGCTCACCTCCCCCCGAAGATGCTCAATACTAGTGTTGAGCACCTTCGTTTTATTGAGCGCCTTCGCCTCACGACCAGGGAAATCCTAATATGGACGCAGCCCGAGAATGCGCAGTCGTAACAAAGAGCGAAGCGGCTAGCGGTGGTGAAAGCCGCTTTGCCGAATGGGCGTAAGCAGTCGTCGTCATTGCGCATGCGGCAAACGAAGTCAGAACTCGAGATCGCGATCGCTGGCGGCGACCATGCCCTGCTGACGCTCGACGCCATTCGCGCAGAGGCGACGACGCTCAAGGCGCAGGAATATTCGATGACGCGCGCGTTCGGCGACGGAGGTGACGGCGACCTGTACAGCTTGTTCCAGTTCTGAACGACGTCACTCAAAACTTTCCTCGCCCTCGCGGTCGCGGCTGCGCTCATGATCGATACGCCGGTCTAGCTCGGGGAGGATGGCATCCACCCATTGCCGGACATCGGCATACGGGCTTTCGCGGAACGTCAACACCTGAGCCTTGCGACGGGCAAGGATGTCGGCAAGCGAGCCGCTCCAGCTCCGAGGATGGAGACGAGTCCAGAAATCGCCGAGAAAGGCGCGCTTGTCCGGCGCATAATTGAGCATATCGAGAAACAGCGGCGAGATGCCGTTATCCTCCTCGTCGTCGATCTTTCGCCTGAACATCGAGATGGCACGGCCGAGCAACGTATAGCGCGTCGCCGCATCCTGGTCCGCCCATTGGCGCAGGACCGCCGGGTCCATGTTCTCGACCGGTGTGCCGAAGCTGAAGTCCGCATCGAACAGCCGGTGGTTTCGCGATGTCATCTCAGGTAGGAGGAACATATCGAGCCCCGCAGCGGGGTGGGTCTCAAACAGCGCCTTCAGCACATGGCTCAAATCATGACGGGAAAGATAGCAGACCTCCATCGCGCCGCGGATATTTGCACAGACATCGCGAGCCGTCGCTTCACCGTCGCTCCCCGTACAGCAAACCCGAATGATCGTGTGCAGGCCATAGTCGCGCAAAGTGCCCTTCTTGCTGAAATCGGTGCGGCGCAGCAGGTTGCGGCCGAGCGCGATCAACGTCGGATTGCGCTGCCGGCCGGCTTCGCGGTCGCGATAGAAGTGCATGTGCAGGATATCGAGCGCGATCTCGACCCCGTCCGGCAGATCCGCAATATCGAGCAGCAGGAGAGCTAATGCCTCCGGCGGTGAATCGCCAACGGTGCCGTTGGCGATGCTCATGAAGTCGAAGGACTGAAGTGCCCCTTTCTCGATCGCGCGTCGCAGCCGCGCGATTCCTGCCTCGTCGATCCCAATCCGCGCCTGAAGATAAGGAAGCGAGCGGGCCAGTGCCGGGTTCTCGATCGCGGCTTCCAAGCTGGTTTCGGCAAAGCCAGTGTCACGCTGATGCGCTTCGTAGATGAACCCGCCGAGCACAGTCGCATTGCGGCTCTTAGACTCCGCCGCCTCGAAATGACCGACCAGATCGCGCCAGATCTCGGCAAGGTCACTCGCACCTTCGGCGAGGCCGCGTCCGCACTCGAGCGCGCGCTGGGCATGGGGTTCGACCATCAGCTCGGTCAGGAATTCGGCGCGCGTCTCGGAATCGTGCGCCAATTGCCGGCCGACATCCTGAGCCATTTGGGCGGCCCTGTGCCACGGCTTCATCACATCCCCATCGTCCGGCTCGCCGTCCGCAACTTCCCAGCCGCCAATGCTACGATTGAGCACGACCGCGCGCGCCTGATGGAGGAGGTCGGACGGCTTGAGCCGTTGGATGATCGCCTCGAGCCGCTTTCGCACTGGCTCGGGCATCGCGTTGCCTTCGAAGCGGAGGCAGGTGCGGAATGCGATCCAGCCCTCGATCCAGGGCTTCACCTTGACGAACGTGCTCGCCGCGCGATCCAAGGCGTCGTGGCAGGCGCCAAAATGCCAAAGGTCGCGCACACTGCCGGCAAGCGTGATACGCGCGTCATTCAGGACTGACGACAGCTCGACGGCGAGATCGATAGCGCTGTCGTACCAATCCCACACGTCCTTGTTCAGCTTCGGACGCCATCCCCAGTCGCGCGACCGTGCTCCGAAATCGAAGCTGCTCGACGAGGTGAAATTGTGCGCGGTCAGAAGCGCGTCAAGCGCGACGGATGCACAGCGGCGCTTGTCTGCATCACCGGATTTCGCCAGCAGACGCACTAACGCGCGCCGTTGCTCGGGTGGAGTCTGGGTCCCGGATAGATACAGGTGGAAGAGCTCGGCAAACGCGTCGCGGGCGGAGTTTTGATTTTGGTCGGCAGGCTCGGCGGCGAGGAAGCGGGCGAGCAGCGTCGCGGCGGTCTCGAACATGTGCTGCTCATAGCCGAGCGTCTTGATGAGGCGGATCCATTGCCACCGGGTCGGCTCGTTCGACGACAGCAATGTTGCCCCGTTGGGACCATCCAGTTCGTGTTCGATTTTCGCCAGCACCGCCTCTGGCGCAACTGGGGCGATATTGGTCAGGATCTCGAGGCCTTCTTTGCCACGCGTCACGAGGTCCCCGAGCGGCCCATCGCTTCGCAGCCAGCGCGCGACCGCTGCCTGAGCCTCTGGGCTATCATGAAGATAGCCCAGACGGCGGGAGAGCGACGTCTGCATGCGTGGCGTCAGCGAGGCGCTGAACCGTTCGAAGTCCGACGGCGGTATCCGTTGGAGCGCGAATGTGGCAAGCGGGTTCGCAATCGCGTGTGGGAGGATCGCCTTCCAGCGGCCGCGCACTTGTGCGATGCCGCGTCGGCGAAGCTCCGCAAGTGCGGCGTAAAGCGTCGCCGCGCTCACCGATCGCAGGCCGCCGATGCGCGCGAGTTCGCCATCGGATGAGGTGTCCTCGCCGTTGACCGAATAGAGCAACGACAACTCTTCCGCCGCATTCAATAAATTCTGATCGGGCTGATTGCGCTGCTGGAAGATTCGCTCGAACAGCTCGCGGCTCTTGAGCTTGCCCAGTGTCTCACCCTTACCGAGCGTTTCTGCCAGCGCGCGTGCCACGCGGAAGTTGCCATCGCTGAAGTCAGCGATGGTTCGCCGGTCGATCTCGGACACGTCCGGGAAGGATCGCTCGAGCCATTCTGCGACCAGGTCGGGCGAGGCGGACTGCAGCCGGAAGACTTCGGTTCGCTCGGGCTCGTCGTCGCGAACATCATATTCGACGGTGAGAAGGCTGACGGTGCTCGTGCTTTCCGAGCAGATGCGAGTGAGCTCGGTGTGAGTGGCCGGATTGCAATTATCGACTATAAGGATGGCTCGTTGCCCGCGCAGAACGAGCTGTCGTGCCATGTCGTGCGCGGTGGGATGGGTTTCGGCCGAATAGTCGGTATAGATTGCGAGGCTCGGATCGAGCGGCTCCTCACCAACCTCGCTCTCGAACAGCGCCTGGACCAAACGCGTCTTGCCCAAGCCGGACATGCCGATCAACCGGATACATTGCTTCGGGGTGCGAAGCGCGGCGCGAAGACCCTTGATACCTTCGGCGATCGTCAGTTGCTCGCGTTCACGCGAGCGTTCATCGGTCAGGCAAGCCTTGTCGTTGGATAGATAGGAAGTATCCTCGGCAACGTGCGTTCCGGTCCATCCCCCGATGCTGCTCCAGCCCGACAGACCGAGGCCGACGCGGTTGCGGACCCAGGCGGCGATGCCCGGATATTCGTTGACCCAGGTCGCGATGCGATCGCGGTCGTAGAAGTCGGTATGGAGATCACTGGCTTCGGGAAGATCGTGCAGCGCGGCGCGCATCGCCGAACGCCGATCTGCAAGCGGCTTATCTGCGACAGACCCCTGCGAACTGACGATGATGTAGGCGCCGGATTCTGCGGCGAGCTCGCAGATGACCTGCCGCAGCTTCCCGTCGACGCCACCCTTGGGCTTCGGCCGCATCTCGCCTTCGATGGCGCCTGCTGGCATGTCCGGCTTCTTCACCTGAAAGCCGGTGCATGACCGCGGCACGAAGTCGGGGTTTGCAATCGGCGCGGGACACTGCACGCGCACATCGAGTCCGCCATCCGCAGCGTCCTGATTGCCGCCTGCGGTGACCGCCGACAGGGGACAGCCCTGTTTTCGCAGCTCCGCCAGTGCAAGACGGGCGACGAGGGTGCGCAAATCGGCATCGCCCAGATTGGTGATATCGGCACCTGTTACTTCGAGCATTTTCCCCGGCCTTCCTAGGTAGATTCAGTCAATGATCGCGTAGATAGAGCCTGTCGTGATTTACAGGCTCACCGCCAGCCATGCAGTTCAGCTAAAAACTACTTCCCAATGAAATAGAGATTGCCGTTCTTGTTGTAAATCGCGGCAGGTCGGAAGTCCTTAGGCCAATTCCGTCCAGGATAGTATGCATACATCCATTCGGGCAGGTGGCGAGCAATACCCGCCAGCGCATCCATGCCGTCCTTATCAGCTCTGTTAGCGTCAGCAAATAGTTCGCCTGAGGGATCGGTCAGGAAAATCGGGCCGTAGGCTTTCTCGGCCGAAATGAATGCTGGCGCAACGCTCGCCGGAGCGTCGAACGGCGTAGGGTTCCCAGCAGCCAAATCTGCAAGCCTGTCGTATTTCTTGCCTGATCCGTCAGCGTACTTAGCCGGCTCATGACGCAACTTTGAGATTTTTCCACCAAAGTATTTTTCTCTCGCATCAAGCCAGGCCGACCTGACCAACGCAGATGCCTCCTTTGGGTTAGACGCGAGTTCCTCAGGCACCCACGCAGCAACCTGGTAGTGATAGACAGGGCCAGCACTGCCACCACCCAGCAAGAATAACCCGACGCCAAGAGAGGCTGCGCCTCCGCTGCTAAAACCAGTTGGAGGCGACACGTATCCCAAACCCGCCGTTGCTAAACCTCCAGAGCTTCCCGAAGATCGCGGCGCGCTCAGGTTATCTACTTCATTCCCGACCATTACCCTTGGAATATCGCGCTGACCATCGATGCGCATGGCTTCCAGAACCAACATGGCATCGGACCATTTTTCGCGAGGAACATCTTTAGGTTCTGGCAACGTGACCTTCGGGGTACTGGAGCAACCCACCAACGCAACCAACAGCAAGGTACCAACGCATCCCTTCACAGAAAAAAGCACCGACATGAAAACTCCCTATTTTTATTCAGTGGTAGTCCGGCACACGTAGAACGCCGGAGACATCCTTCACTTGCCTGCCAGGTCATAGCGCCCAAAATTATCTGAGCAACTTCAGCGGAAAATACCAGCACCACTTAAACGACCGCAGATGATTTCGGCGAACCGACGTAGCGGTAAAGCGTTGTTCGAGAAACGCCATACCGTCGGGCAACATCGGTCACCTGTATCTCAGGATCTCTGAGAAGAGCTCGTATCTCACGCACCTGACGATCATCCAGCGCAGGCTTGCGTCCACCTTTTCTCCCACGGGCACGAGCCGCAGCCAGTCCTGCACGAGTTCGTTCTCGAATGAGGTTGCGCTCAAACTCAGCCAGGGCAGCGAACACGTGAAAGATCAGCTTGCCGGCAGCGCTGGTGGTTTCGATTCGTTCGGCTATGGATTCGAAGGCCACCCCTTCCTGCTCCAAGCTACTGACAATCCCAACCAAGTCAGGCAAAGAGCGACCGAGGCGGTCCAGTCGCCAGACAACCAGAGTGTCACCGTTACGCAGAGCTTTAAGGCAATGCCCCAGCTCCGGCCTGTCCGCCGACTTGCCGCTCATGGTCTCCTCGTAGACTGTTGAGCACCCAGCCAGAGCAAGTGCATCTCGCTGCAGGTCGAGGTTCTGATCATCAGTCGACACTCGGGCATATCCAATCCGCTTTCCCATACGTTTTTCTCTCACTGATTTCGGTACGGGAAAAGTGACAGGAAAGCGGTAAATCCCAAGTCCAAAAGATCAGCTGGAATATGTGTGCCGTAAACGACCGTTTACGGGACGGATGCGCTCGTCAATTTCAGACGCTGAAAGCGACCGAAAACGAACCCCAGAATATTTTTCCTCGCTCAACATTTCCTTCAGCAGCTCAGCACCTGAGCTGAATGGAGGAATGACCATGAAGCAGAGTTTCCACGGACATTTTGATCGGGACTTGACCAAGGCCGGCTCGGCAATTCTCAGGGAGGCAGTCCGACGCGGGCTTCTCAGTCAGCACGAGGCCATGATCCACGAACAGCAATGGGCGCAGTTTAGTGTTTATGCCAACGAGTCTCATGAGGTAGATATCCTGGAATTCGTCAATAAAAAATTGGTGAGGGAGTACGGGGAAGAGCTATATATCCAGGCATACCAAGGAAATCTCCCGCTGGAAAGCGTGTCAGGCCTGCTTGAGACTGTATATGCAGTGATGGGCTTCGCAACTAATGGGCGCTGGAAAGGCGCAGCGGCTAACGTCGGTAGCCGTCTTGGCTTTCCAAGCCATGCACGGATTACCGTACCGCGCAGTCTTGACCGAACTAAGTTTGAAGCCGCGATGGTGGATATTCAGGCTCTCTACTCAGAGCAGCTAGCAACATTAATCAGGTCAGTTCGATACCTTGGCATGTCATTGCTTGAGGCTTTTTTCTTCAACGCAGAAGATGCTCACAAGGACGCCGAAGAAGAAAGCATCTTTTATGTGTTCAGCAAAGATAAACATGAGCATCGGATCATTAATATTTCTGCCCCTGAGCAAATTGTAATTTTGGAGAAGGCCGCGGCATTTCAAAAACTTCAGGGCAGCAGTCACGCGACACCAGCAGCTTGGCGTACATGGAAATTAAAGAACCTACCTGCCGCGCAAGAGCTTTTACTTTCTCACGGACTAAATATTGATGATTGTCGCGCGGCATATGCCTGCGAGCTCTACCGGCGATTGTCTGGTCACCACGCCCCGATTCTAGAGGGAAAAGCTCCCCACGATGAGGATCTGGAGGCCCGGAATCACGTCGCCTACGAGCTCGGGATTATGCGTGTCTGGGAAACTGATGCGTACGTCGGTGCCCGAGCCAACCTGAGGAAGGAAGCCGCCGGTACCAATCGCTAAGCCATCACACAGCAGATTTGGGTTTAGATCAGACGCCCTTAACCTTGGCAGACCTCGAAACAAAGGAGTCAGGGTATGGATCGTTTTGAATTGCTTGTATATGCCGTGCTTGCCGTCATCAGTGCGCTGACGATCGCAGGTGTAATTGGCTATATGGTCGCAGCGTACCTGGACAAGAAGCACAGCGACGATTGAGCCTTCAGCGGAGCGACCAGATACCTGCAACAAACTGCCCGCTGCCCCTTGGCAGCGGGCGCTTACCCAATCCATCGACAAGCCCCCTACCGCGGCGATACGCAGTATTTCCTCAAGCCTATGAGGTCATGGGATGACTTCGGAAGGGCTGTTAATCTCCGCACCAAAGCGAAAGTGACCGGAGCGCCGAGGCGTTTAGATCAGCGACATGCACGCCCTCCGTGTGGCGAGCTAGCTTGCCGAGTACGCTAAAACCCGTGCGCGGACTCATGGGCAGCATCTCATCTTGGGTTTTCCGAAAGCTACCGGAGAGTGTTTAGCGACCTCATCTAACCGGAGCAGCACCATGGAATTTCGTCACCTTGGTAACGGGCAGTACTTCCCACCTATTGCACCAAACGGTCGGATTTACGCTGTACCTCTTGGGCAGGAAACCCAGGTAGAAATTTTCTGCCTGGCCCCAGTAGGCATCATGGGCGCGGGCATCCAATTACGCTGGTCAGAAATCGTTGGTTGTTACTACGACGACGAATCATGGGAGATCATCCCGCGCAACTACTCGGGACGAGGGATGCGCTTTCGCAGAGGCCTATCCTGCATCATGGTGATCGCAGGCAACGAGGCTCTCACGACCCACATCCAGGGCTACCCCATCCCCATCTGCGTAATGAACCGTATTGCATTCGAACAGCAGCGAGGCAGCGAGGGGTAGCGCGTTACCGTCACCACCCGCTGCGCGACACAGGTACCAGTTGGAACGGCACCTACCAATGTTTATTTTATGAAAGTGAAGCCTTTCACTACTAATACAGATCAAAGCTGGCCGGCTGACTTGGTCTTAAGCGTCACTGCTAATAGCAAATACGGCCTCCGCCCCCCGCCTGCATGGGCCTGCTGGCTGACAGCGAATAGATTTAGCGCCCTACACTGCTTATAGCCCGAACCCGTCGCCTTCCCTGATCAAGCGCAGCAATATATCTCGCCGTAGTTCACTGCTGATACGAAAAAGCCCCGCCAGACCAAGCTGCACGGGGCTTTCGGGATTTACAATCGGGTCAAATCTGTTCGGCACTGCTTATAGGTACTCAGCCGCTACCCTGCCGAATAGAGGTCGCCATGATTAAGCGCTTGGTATCTAGACAGCTTCTTCTCATAAGCGACCAACGTCCGACGTAGCTGACGATTCTCGCTCGCAACGCGGCGAATCTCCGCAAGCCGCCCCTCAACTTGCAGAACGAGGTGACGGTATGGATATTCAACAAACTCAAACGAGGAAGCCGGGTATTTATGTTTGCCATTCCCCTTGGCAATAGTCAGGGGCGCGAATTTGTTTTTTTGTCCTTGCAGCGGCACCAGCTTGCACCAGTAGATCGAATACGCATTCGGGCTCACCTGCTTGATTGATACGCCGGCCACAACAGATTTGACCCCGGTCTTTTTGTACAGCTTCATGGACGCATCCACATAGCTTGCTACCAGGCATCTCGCGTCCGTAAGCAACTGCTCGTACTGCTGATCCAGCAGGGTGACTATCGCTTGTGCTTCTTTGCTCATGACGAAGGCTCTCTTCTTTGTAAGAGCCAAATGGTGACGGATCGCTGAGCACCCGGAATTCGATTTCAGACGGTTTTATCGTCGGAAACTTACGGAAGCGGAGTTGGTAATGCACCGCTGCCGCTCTGCCGCGTGTTAGATGATGACATTGCAGACGTACAGCAACATTACGCGCAAAGGATGCATAACAGACGACGACGGATGCTCTGGCTCAAAATTGAACGGAATCAACGAATGTCAAAGTGACGATAGGCAGGTAATGGCCAAGAGCTGGTCCTTCTGATCGACGGCTTCCGCCCCACGTCGGATCTTTGCAGCTCGCACTTCGAACATTACCCTGTTGGTTCGCAAACATTCCCAACCACAAGCAGAATGGCAGTTGCGCAGAAAAAACGGTTATGACCCGCCTTTCCCAACTGGCGAAGGCAAAGTCGTAGGCAGCGCACGGGTAGCACGGAGTTCTTCCGCGATAATGGTCGCCTGCTGCAGAGCGGCACTGTCAAGAAACGAAGCGTTCAGATCGAACGTGATGGCATCGTCGTCGGAGCTTTCCTTTATCGCATAGGGCCCGAAGAGGATGTCGCTGCTTCCCTCAACATGGGGCTGGAAACGTGACAGAGGATTACGACTGTCGTTCCCATTGTGTATCGCTATCGCGGAACCATTGTCGCTGTACATGGCACGCAGAACGGAGGGATCGCGCTTACCACTAATCCATTGCCCGGGCGTGACAGGAGCGCCGTCCATTACTAGGGGCACGCGCAAGAGGTAAATTACCTCGTCTGCGTCCTCGATCCTGCTGAACGCAGCCTCATAGTCCGGCTGCCTACCCAAGATGCAGTCGACGTCCACCTGTATATCGAAGAAGGCCACTTTGCCGGCATTCGCTCTTACGTCATAAAGGAGATCCAGAAGTTTTGGGCTACCTTGGTCAGCCGAGGTTGGACAGAACGTGTACCAGCCGGAAATGACGGGCATCTCAACACCTATCACTGCTGGCGTAATAGCTGGCTCTGTCTGGCGCGGAATTGCTTTCTGGGAACTGTTTGCTGCCGGGGATGCCACAGAGCCTGACACTTCTGATCCAGAAGGAGGGGCGCTGTCAACTGCAGGCCCATCATGCAACAAAGCCCATAACCTAGGCACGGTGTAGCCTGATAACGTCGCCACCATACTCGGCAGATTAAGCAACGCGGTTACCGTGGTAAGGACGACAAAAATGCCTGCTATGATCCTCCGGCCCCACGACGGCTTGGCGCAGATCAGCTTCGTACCACCGGGGAAGCGGCCGCGAAAACAGAGCGCCCAGCTTCGAAATTTGAGCCACCGCATTCGCAACCGATCGGAAGGATAAGCCGTCTGGTCTACGATGCTGGATGCGCGGCAGCAACGGGCGAAGTCATGCACTGCGCGATCGAGCCATTTACCTGCGATGGCATCCGTCGGACTGTCGAAGAAGCCCCAGAAAATTGGCTTCCCTGCGCCTAGGGACGTTTCGTAGGGATAGATTAAGGCCGCGACGTGGCCAAACTGGATGTCCTGTGACAACACGAGCGCCGCACCGCCTTCCGTCAGGGGACTTCCGTCATCGTTCGCCGATATCGGGTGGTTGCCGGCGAACAGCTGGATCGTCCGTCGACTATCGTCACGATGTACGTACAGATACTCAAAATAGTCGTGTCGTGCCTCTTCGGCGGCCGCGCGCATGTGCCGCTCAATGGCCGGGGCGTACTGGGACCAGATTCGCAGACGGGTCTGTGGCGTTTGCTGTCCAACAAAGATACTCATCGAGTCCCCGATTTTTTGTGTCGGATTGATCCTGCGCAGAGGCGTGATACCAAGCGAACAGGTAATCACCTTGTACTCGGCTTATCCATCGTGTTCACTGCGCTATTATAAGTGCCATCACGGTGCTAGCGCCGCTTTGACCAACATTAAAGAGCCCAGGGAATTATGGCCGAGACGATAAACATCGCGAAGATGGCAGAAAAGCTATCGAAGGGAATTTTCAACGAGTTTCTCTGGGGTCGCATGGAGCACACCAATATCAATTGGCCGTGCGAGCATCAAGAAACCCACGAGGTCAAGACCCATCCCTCCGATGTCGTCTTTTGGTATAACGAGCCGTACTCCCAGTCTCGCACCTATGTGAACTGCGACCTCAAGAGTTACGCGAAGGGCACCATCAAAACACAGGCCATCCGGGAGGCAATCGAGAGCCTAGCCAGGAGCCTGCGGTGCGCCGAGATCAGCCAGGAGTTCAGCGACACCTACATCCATCCGGATGTATCGGCGAATATCCAGGGACTGCTTTTCGTCTACAACCACGATAACGAGTATGACAAGGACTTCGCCAAGATCCTTGAAAAGGTGAAATGCGAAGACTTGGATATCCCAAAGGGCTCCAAGATCGTTGTGATGGGCCCTGAGGATATTTACTGGCTGAACAACGTTCACCACGAGATCATCCATCTGCGCGGCGGTGCCGGTCTACTACCAGAGCGGGATTACTGTAAGTTCTATTATCCCCATCTGGTTCGCAGGAAGAACGTCCAGCTCGAACACGCCAAAGCTGCGACGCTAGATATGCTGACCGCGCCTTGGATTATTTTGTCCTACGTGAACCCAAAAAAGGGAAGCAAGCAGGGCTTCGTGATCTTCATGCGTAAGAGGGGAATCACGACCGATGAGTTTCTTTACCTCATTGAGTACCTGATGCACTACCAAGTAATCAAGGCCGAAACAGAGGTCACGATCCGCCTGGTTGACCCACACCAAAACGCTTCTGCTAATTTCGCCAAGGCAAAAGACCAGTACATAACTGACTATCAAGGCGGGGACGATCTCAGGCAAATACTGGATGCTATTGACTTCGGCAAACTTGAACACGTACGCACCACTTTCTGTGAACTGGAGCTCTCCCGCCAATGATCAAAAATGCGCTTCAGTACTGTGCGACGGACAAGGAAATTCACGACGCTTTGATGTCGGCCAAGCAGAAAATCAATGAAAAGGTTCTGCTTGAACTGGCAAAGGACAGGGGGATTTTCTACTCCGCCAAAGACAGCCGGGACGACCTGGTCAGCGCCATCTCTCTCCTCCCTCATGACTATCATGATCTGAACACCCTATTGGAACAGCGAGAGCACTCCGGCCGACAGGAAAAGCTCACCTCCGTGACGCTGCCAACTGCGCTGACCGTGGAAGGAATCCGGGAAGTGCTCCGCGAATACATTGAGGAGTCTCCCGAGGACGAGAAGGTTACTCAGCAAATAAAGGACGGCAACCAAGTCGTCGCCAACATTAAGTACTCCGACGTCGACTATGGCAAAACACGGCTTGTCCAGCGCACCCCCAAAGAGGCCTCGATCGAGTTTCACGTCTCAGCAGACAAGACGGTCATTCGGATGCCTGCCAATGATCGTGTGAAAACCATCTACTCCAAGCTCAAGCACAAGCTGGATACCAAGGCCAAAGCTGAAATCCCCGCCATCCGCATCGAGCTCGGCGAGTTCCAGTCCCCTGCCCTGCGTACAGAGTTCTTTACATCCCTGATCAGCAATCTAGCGGGCTTCTCATTGAAGAACGTAACCAGCGTGAAGGTGGAGCGCCTGCCTCAGGAACCAGAGGAGGACGAGCTCGACCTAGACGATGACCAAGAAGCGGAGGTGGCCAAAGAAGAGGCATTGGCGCTGGTCAAGAACGTAGCGCTAAAAGGCGAGACGCTACTAGCGTCCGAGGAGTACCAGAGCCTGACCAAGAAGGGTTTCTTCATCACCTCGATTATCTGGCGCTCCGTGCTGCACAAGGCACCACAGCCAATGGTTGAATTTGAGGCAGCGTTTGAGGAACCGATGCAAGGAAAAGGTTTCAAGTACTTCGTCCGAGGTGCCTACCGGCTGGTAGAACTCGAGTACACCAAGACGATCCGGCCGGTCACCGCCGGAGACAAAGAAACCTATCTGGGCATCATCGAAGAAACCGCTGCGAAGGTTATCAAGGAACTCAGAGTGCAAGCTCAAGCAGGTACTGAAATGCAAGGAGAGCTAGCATGAACAGGGTGAGGTGGCTGAATGCCCAATGGCCTTCATCGATTCGATCAGTAGGGAAGAAGCTCATCGATATGCCATTCACGGAGGAGAGCATGGATGGCTTCGCTATCGAGCGAATCAGGGATGACTTCATCGAGGGGCGTTACATCGAAAAGTACAGTTACCAGGAGGTGATATCGACCCCTTTTGGGAGTGAGGAGGTACTTGATCGAATAGGGTATCGGACGACGGAGTTCACGCTTTTCGATTCGCCTCCCCACATTGAGCTCAGAAATTACCCGCGCAGTCTCAAGGAACTGATCAGCCGCTTGCTTGAAGCCTGCAATTTCAACCTGATAGTGACGCCTCCTTCGGTAAACCTGATCGAATGGGTCTCGGCTCTGCAGGACGCGGTAGATCAGACAGTCACCGTCGACTCGCTCCAAGTCTCCGGTGTCGAAATAGATGAAGGGGTGACAGGGAAAATTTTGCTCAAAGGGGTAAAAGATGTGCGCGATGCCACCGATATTCTTCTGGCCGGCCGCAAACATGTGCTGGAAAAAGTCCAAGTAAAATTCTCGGACTTTAACAAAACCGTTGCCATTCAGCTGTCCAACAAAGGCACCGCGAAGCTACCTTCAGCGCTACCGAGCGATCTTCTACGTCATCTACGAACGTCCTTTCCTCGCAACATCAGTTGAGCAGTCGCCAGATATCGCTATAGAAGAGGGATACCGGCCCGCTAGAGCATAAATTGCAGTCCAGCAAACCTACGCAAGTAATCGAGGATTGTTTATGGCCGGTTCCTACCCGGCGTTCTGAGCGGGAATGATTAGTCAGAAATCTATGTTGGGTCAGTTTTTCAATCAGCGCCGACATTTACTCATGACCAAGGCTCTCTTTGCTGTAAGAACCAAAATGGTGACCGACTGTTTACCACCCCGAATTCGATTTCAGACGGTTTTATCGCCGGAAATCTACCGAAAGTGGGAGGTCTCGCTCACGATATCACCTTGCCTTGCATCAGATGGTCGACAGATGACGACATATCAGACGCAGAAAAACATGAGATGAAAAGGATGCACAGTAGATGACGACGGATGCCTTGATTCTGGGCAACAATGTGAAGGCTCGCTTCCGTGGTCAGGCTAAGAATACCGCGCAACTGGTGACGCTGTTCGCGCTGTCAAATCTGTGGATGACACGTAGACATTTACTTACGAATACGGGAGAGGTGCGCCCGTAATATGGGCAATAGCCGCCGCGAGGTGCTCGCGGCGATTAGAAACATAGAAATCAGCGAGTGATCTGATCGTTTTTGATCGATTTACCGCTTTCAAAATCAGTGGGTGCTGAAGTCGGCCAGGAATGCAAGGCCACTTCAGAGGGTCCCTAGAAAGCCAGAAAAGGAAGCTCTTAGAATACAACGCCCTCGTTCTTTAACGCTTGGCTTATGAACTCCTGCTCATTAGCCGGCAGCCCCTCTATACACTTTCTCAACGCTTGCGCTGCTGTGCTGGTAAGGGGTTGATAACGTAAAGTTATGGCCACCTGCAATAAAAGGTCAACTTGACCTGGATACTGGTCGCGATTGACGTCCAATATTTCCGTCCAGTTCAGCTCATTGACCTGTCTCTGCCACTGCTCAAAGTCATGACGGCATAGGTATTCTAAAAATGCCCGGCGCACCCAAGGATGAGGGTCAATGGCAGCCCAACACAAGTGATCCAAATCACCAACGCCTGGCCCCCCCCCTTCAAAAACAGCCATGCGATGAGGGACGCTGGGCACCAACTTGGGTATAGCAGCTAAAAATTCATGCCTATCAGACAACTTCATATGCCCGAGGAGATCGCGCCCGATATCAAGACTAATCGCCTGACGCCAAGCTCCATATAGTTTCGAGCGCAACCACTTCCGAGATCCGAACGCACTGGTCGTACCTCGAGGTTTACTAGAGTGCAGCTTCCACGCAGCCTTCAGAAGAGGAAGTTTCGTTATGCCGCTATAATTTTTGAGCACGTTCAGACCGACTTTTTCATCCTGAGCTTGGTCTAATTCGCTCATAAAGAGCAGATAGGCGACTGGATCACTTTGATGCGTGGCATTCTGCCTGGAATGTGTCACGACCTCTGAGGGAACGGTGAGCTTTAGGACTCGAGTTAATTCGTAGAGTCCCCAACCTGAATCGCGAAAGCCATCTGACAACGCTGAGTCCCAATCAACGCGATATTCAGGATCCACATCATTTAGATATAAGGCGGCGAGCCATTTTATATCCATGGGCATGTCAGAGTTAAGTAAATCGATACAATGCTCTATGGTTATCGACGCTTCAAAAACTCGCTTAGCGGCATTCAACCCAACAGCTACGTTCATCCACAAACCAGATCTAATTAGGTTCATCACATGCCGCCGGGACTGCTCCCGTAAGTATTTTACAGTACTCAGTGAACTGCCCATTGCACGACGCACTAGCCAACTGGGCTCCAAGTACCGGTCACGCTCGATGCGGGAAAAAATTTCAAGAGTGAGTTTTTCTGGCTCATCGCTCAATGCAAACCATAGCGTCTCTCGTTCTGACTGCCGTCCCGTTACGATACGCTGATATGTGGTTTCGATCAGTCTAACAAAGTCATCGTCTTGAACTTGAGCTTTTGCAATGTTCAAGTCTAAGACGCCATCTACTCTATGATGCTGCAACTCAGTGCTGCCGGTTGTTAGTCGATTTACATTTTGTACCAACCGATTAACCGTCACCGGCTCGTTTTGGTTAACTAAGGTACCAAGAGCTTGCCGTAGTGCATGGGCAAAAGGACTGCCATCCTCTGCATCCTCTGCCAATTCATAGGCCGCCGTGGGAGTCAACAGTTCCACATTAATCAGCCACCCGGCAGACGAGTTTTTGAATATAGCTGTTGCTGCAGTGGCGGAATAGCAGCAATCAAGTAGTAACAAAATTTTTGGACGATTGGCCAAACGATGAGTATCAAGCAGTCGATCGATTGAGCATCGCCCTTGAAATGCAGGGTCATCGATCAAGAGTAGTTCAAGTTGACCCAACTTTATCTCAGCATGCCCACTGAAATACAAAATAAGTAAATCATTGGGTAGGCAACTTCCCATCGCGGACTCAATGGTAGCGATAAACTGCGCGCCGGTCGGGTCAAGCACCACAATGCTGCGTTCTTCAAGAAAAGTAGACGCTGCGGCAAGACGAAGCGCTTCATAGAGCAAAAAAGGGTCTTTAATGGGACCAGATAAAGGCGCCCTGGATCGGTAATTTGAGACACCAAACCCGATAAAAATGATCCGCGTAGGAAAACTCACGAAACGCTCCTCGCCAAATAGCAATTACTCCTCATGCTCCTCAGTCGTGATCTCAGGCAGTGTCTGACCGCGAGCTTCAGCAGCCTGTTTCGCATTGCTGATCAACATTTTGATTAGATCGTATACGGCATTGGAGGTGACATTTAGCGCCAGCCCAATGATGATACTTGACACCAAATCACCTTTACTATTCGCAACGCTGTTGGACTCGCTTTTGACCTCGCCCCAACCGCGCTGAGCAATGCTTGCCGAAATTTCGTCCAACAATGCACTGCTCACAGGAGTGACCGCATCGGGCTTTACAACTATTTTCATTTTTCCTCCAATGGCGCACTTGCGCCAGACGATAAGATTACGGCCGTGATGTCTTCAATATCATTTAGTGCTACATCTATCCCAACACCATCGACCGCGCCAGTGGTGTGCTTTTGTAGAAGCCCCGAAGGATGTAAAACCCAGTAATCACTGTAGAGGCTAGACTTGCGCACAATCAGCGCGACCTCTGATTCTAAAAGCTGCCTGGCACGCTGAACCACGGCCTCGAATTGGCGCTCACTGAGGTGGTAGTCTTTGTAGGTTTCTTTCTGATTGGCTGGGTGAGGTTGAATCAAGCACCACTCTCGGACACCAGACTGATCAACCCATTTTGCTAACTGCTCAAAAGTCGACTCAAACTCGAAGGAACTGGTTGCCACTGTGTTTATACGCAGTTTTTGCCGACGTGTTGTCTCATCAAGTTGCCGCACAATATCATTGACATTTTTCCAGGCGTTGATATTCCCCCTTAACCGGTCATGAGCTCCACCATATGCATCCAGACTCATGATTAACCTTGTGAGATGCGGGGCTAACGAGGGAAGGAACTCAAGGTTGTCTCTTCGCCCCACACCGCTGGTAGTGAGGGTACAACATATCCCTTGTGCCCGGATTTTTTCGATGAGCATCGGCAAATGTTGATAAACCAAAGGCTCACCACCGCCGATATCAATTTTTTGAACTCCCAGTTGTTCAAAAATAGTCAAGATACGATCTATCGCCTCAGGGAGCACGGTTTGCTCTGTTTTTGGCGAAAAGCAGTACGGGCAGCTTAGCGGACACACATCTGTTATGTGCCACATAACATGAGGTAGGACGCAATCCGAGTCGCCAGGGTAAAAAACGTTACGCTCTGAATCGTAGATCAAAGCAATGATCTCTTGATTAGTATCTCGCGCACCGAATTTAGAATGACTGTTTTTTCAAGCAATTGACCCTGCTCGCCCTCGCATTGCACCAGTGCCGCGTCTGCTCTATCCCTACACAACTCATGGTAGAGCCTCCAAGAACGCACTTGAAGGTCTGGATCGCCTTCGTATACATCAAGCTCGCTGGCGGTGTATTCGCGCACACCTTTCTTCTGCATGTTCGAGGCCGACGATTTGGGGGAAACGTCAAACACAAGAAACAAATCAGGTCGCGGGATGCCCAGCTCCTCAAATTCTAGTTGCTCGATCCAGTTGAGCATGTGCTCTGGATCCGCAGCCCGCAGCGACTGGTAAACCATACTAGAGAGTGTGGAACGATTGAGTAACACATAGTCAGAAGCCAACCACTGCTCGGAGGTCCGATCATAGTCGCTGCGTCGATCAAGTGCGTACCAAAGCGCCATAGACTTGGGATCTAAGGTGCTGGCAGAGCGTCCTAGGTCCTGCCCGGATAGAAGCTTGCCAATCTCTCGGCCGAAAAATTGATCATACCGAGGATAATCAGCGATCCAAACGCGCTTGCCGTGCGCCCTCAAGTGCTCTGCTAAGAGCTTGCACTGCGTCTCTTTGCCACTACCGTCGATGCCTTCAAATGCAATGATGCTTGGCTTAGGCATGACCTTCCTCTGCCTCTAGGCGATAGGCAGTGCAGATCAGCGAGGACAAGATCGAAGGATCGACAGAAAACTCATTGGCCGTCCGCTGATATTCAAGAGCACGCGCTTCACGCGAGGCAGTATCCAGCTCAGCGGTACCGAACACACTCCAAGCAGCCAGCTGAATTAACGTAGGAGTGGGCTGCTCTGCTGGCTGAAAGCCGTGCTTGCGCAGAGCCGCGTTATACCAGTCCAGCAATAGCTGCTCCTGAGAGTGAGTCAACGTTAATGATTCTTTTTCACTAACGTTCTGCCCCCCCAGCTGTGACCATTGGGACAGTAGCTTTTTCCTAAGACTCATAGAGGAGTCGGGGGCTGAATTCATGTGCTGAACCTCTTTCGGCTGTCTTTGTACTGGTTTGTCACGGATAGCTTATTCACACACGACTAATGTGTAAGGCTCGCTGTCCACGACACAGCGTAGCCTTCCAGTTTAGATATCTGAGAGAAAGCGATCCACCGCTTTTTCACCTTCACCATCTGACTCATAGCACCCACTACGCACCTGACCGTCGGCAGACATCACCCGATGGCCGCTTTGTGGTTATTCGAGCACAGTGCGAGAGTGTTTTTCTGTGAATCGTCCCGTCGTCGCTCCTCCCACGACATGCTTGGCAGCTGTCTGGCTTGCTGAGGGGCCGCGCCCGCTTGCTGTCGCTTTCGAATCGTATCCGAGCAGCGAGATTCAGTGTCGCCTTAAGGCTGCTATGTAGCCCTAGGAACGAACGTAACCTTGATTGATCTTGCCCAGCGAGTGGACACGGCTTTAAGCACTCAACCGAGCCTCACAGGCTTGCGGGCTGATGTGCCACAGCGTGCTATGACGCCGCTGACAGCAACTGAAAGTTGCGATAAGCCTGCCCCGTGACAGCGGATGACGCCAAGGAGCTAGCTACTAAGAATGGGAGAACAACCTGGAGATCTCTGCAACAGCCACTTTTGGCCGATTACCGCCTTCCACAGCATTATCACTGGTTGTCAGCAATCTACAAACCAGTTGTAAAAATGGTAACCCGAGCTAACCGACACAGCACATGTGCCCAGCGTCAATAGAGGCCACTGTCCTTCGACACCAAGCCACCACTGCACCTTGAACAAAAGAGCTCCCACCAACACGCAGGCCAGAACACCAAGAGCCAGGCCAACCAAAGCGAACAGCCGAGCCCCTAACCCTGGGTTTCCGCCGTGCCAGTTCTCACTCAGGCAAAAGGGGCAATGATTGGACGAAGGCGAATACCCCCAGAAACCACGGCTATATGACGCCCTCGGAACCATCGCTTTGCCACAGTTGTGGCAGGTAACCATCGAGTGTCTCATACAGCACCTCAGCTCAAATCGTCCTAGATGAGCCCATGGTGCGCTACCGCGGAAAAAACCCAACCGCGTGACCTGACATCTACCCAGCACCCGGTCTGAGCTGGACATCAAACCCTCCTGGCCAGGCAACCAAGGTTATGCTGTACACGAACGATTCTATTGAATGCTCCCCTGTGGTTGATTGGCCTCGCCCAGTCGCAAAACGAGAATTCAGGACGCCAGTTCAACTCCTCAAATAGCCGCTCATCGGAAATATGTGCACGGGGGCACTTATGGGGGCACCTAATAATAAACTTGTAACTAAATTAATAAAAAACAATAGGTTATGCATAGATTTTAAATCCCCCCGGCTCCACCACTTCATCATCTAAAGACGTCCACGGACGTCTTTTTTTGTGCCTTGAATCCAGTAAATACGCGGCTTCCAGAGCTTCTGGGGACTTTTGAGGATTCCTGAGTTCCAGGCGCTTTGGTATCCCAGGTGGTATCCCGGGCTGCCAAGTGCTACTTTCAGGATACCAAAACGGTGCTGGAGGTAGCCCCCATGCCTACTAACGCAACCCGCCTCTCCGATCGCCAGCTCAAGGCAGTCAAGGCAACTGGTAAAGACTTCGTCCTCAGCGACGGCGACGGCCTGCAGCTTCGAGTACGCGCCAGCGGCTCGATGATGTGGAATTTCAATTATCGCGAGCCGTTGACCAGAAGCCGTCTTAATATGGCGCTCGGTCCATACCCCGACCTCTCATTAGCGAATGCTCGGAAGAAAGCAGTCGAGGCGCGAGAGCTACTTGCTCAAGGCATTGATCCCAAAGCCCAGCGCGATGAGCAAAGGCAAGCCAGATTGGCCGAGACCGAACACACCTTCGAGAAGATAGCCACCGCCTGGTTCGAACTGAAGAAAGACTCAGTGACGCCAGCGTATGCCGAGGACATTTGGCGTTCACTCACGTTGCATGTTTTTCCGAGCATGAAATCGACGCCGCTTTCTGAAGTTAGTGCTCCTATGGTGATCAAGCTCCTTCGCCCGATTGAGGCCAAAGGCAGCCTCGAAACAGTGAAGCGGCTGAGCCAACGACTCAACGAGATCATGACCTACGGGGTCAATTCAGGACTGATCTTTGCGAACCCCCTCAGTGGCATTCGGGCGGTGTTCAAGAAACCCAGGAAAGAGAACATGGCCGCGCTACGACCTGACGAGCTTCCGGAGCTCATGATGGAAATCGCGAATGCCAGCATCAAGCGAGTCACGCGCTGTCTGATCGAATGGCAGTTGCACACGATGACCCGTCCTGTCGAGGCAGCCACCACTCGGTGGGCAGACATCGATTTCGACAAACGCATTTGGACCATCCCACCGGAGCGCATGAAAAAGCGTCGCCCGCATACCATCCCGCTGACTGAACAGGCACTCGCGTTACTGGAGACACTCAAGCCCCATAGCGGCCACAGAGAATACGTGTTCCCGGCAGATAGAAACCCGCGTACCCACGCTAATAGCCAGACCGCCAACATGGCATTGAAACGCATGGGCTTTCAGGACCGCTTGGTCAGCCACGGCATGCGCTCCATGGCCAGCACCATCCTGAACGAGCATGGGTGGGATCCGGAGCTGATCGAAGTCGCGCTGGCGCATATCGACAAGGACGAAGTCCGAAGCGCTTACAACCGAGCGGACTACATCGAGCGCCGGCGTCCGATGATGGTTTGGTGGAGTGAGCACATCCAGAAAGCGGCCACTGGCAACCTGTCGGCATCTGCGATCAATCAAACCAGGGACCACAACGTCGCGCCGATACGGTGAGCGCTCACCGGACGCCGCCAGTAACCGAGAATGACTCCCCAGATGGAGTGGTGCTTGATTTGGCGACAACCCGCGTAATACCTTGTCTGCAGCAAGGCGACAGAAGTGGCGACTGTCGCCGTTAAAAGTCTCGCTCATGGGGCTTTCTCGGCCAAGCCCACGCGAGCGGGAAGGCTCCGCATTCCCACTCGCATGGGCTCACATTAAAAACCGACGAACGACCACCCGGCCACGGAAAACCACCGGCCTCCAAGGTCTTCCAGCGCTACCGATTGGCGCAACAGTGGTCCCCAAAATACGGTTGACCGCGAGCAGAGCGAGCGTTACACCAGAGCCTTACAAGCGCTGTCCTCGACAGCACCCAGGTAGCCAGAACCTTTGAGGCTACGCCACACCGTGGTGGTTCTCCCTAAGTGCGATTAGCGTCCGGCGGCTCGCACGGTCACAGCGATGTGATGGATGCCACTTCTTCCAGAATGCCCACTGCGGCAACTCATGCCCCCTCTTGGCTGCTCTGCAGCAAATTATCCGCTTGGCTATTTCTTGCGCCAACCTTTTGCCCGTCTCTTTGCCCCCTAAAGAGACGGGCGCATCTCACATTGCTGCAGCCCCGCTCGCATGGGGCTTTGCGGCTTTCCCCCTCGTGACAATCGGCGTGACAAACACCGAATGCTCACTCACCACAGCGATGCCGATGATGGTGCCGCAGCCCATGAAATGGACTGCACCTGACTGACAGTCAGGCATGCCCCGGTCATCACCTCGCTGCCTTCACCTGACTCAGGATCTCGCGGCATTGGTCTCGTCAGCCAGTGCAGCCTCCACCCGCCCACTTCTTCGGAGGTGTTCAGGAGGCCGGATCATGAGATGCCCAAGCTCCCGGTCGTAAGGAGCCGTCAGTCCCGCGTGAGTGGACAACCTCACAGGTCGCAGGGGCCTTGATCCCTGATAACACTCAACAACCGTGGCGGGATGAGTGAGGACGAAGTCGATAATTTCAGGAGAGTTGGGATGCAACTGTGCGAAGCGTTCGAGCCACCACAACCATTGCTGGAATATCAGCAGGCGCCACTGCCCTACCCGGTCGAAGCACTCGGGGATCTGTTGGGCCCTGCGGTCGAACGACTGGCCGAGGTGATCGGCGTGCCCTGCGCCATGGCTGCACAATCGGTGCTGGCCAGCGCGGCCCTAGTGAGCCAGGGTCATGCCAATGTCCAACTCGACGGCCGAACCTATCCGCTGTCCCTCTACCTACTGACGGTGGCGTCCTCGGGTGATCGCAAAAGCGCGGTGGACCATCTGGCACTGAAGGCGGCGCGCGACTGGGAACGGCAGCAGTGGGCCCTGTATGCGGAAAAGCTCAAAACCTATCGCGCCGCTACCACCATCATGGCCAAACCCAAAACCTCAAAGAAACCCTCGGAGGCGGAAGGCGGCGAAGTATCCGAGCCGGTACCGCCGAGACTGATCATTGCCGAGCCCACTATCGAGGCCCTGGTCAAAAGTCTGTGCCATGGTTTGCCCAGCATGGGCTTGTTCAATGATGAAGGTGGCCAGTTCTTGGGCAGCAGCACCATGAGCAAAGAGAATCTGCTCAAGGCAATCACCACCTTGTCGACACTGTGGGATGGCAGTCCCATCGACCGGGCGCGCTCCATGGCTGGGGAAAGCCTGCGTGCCTATGACCGCCGCCTCAGCCTGCATCTGATGCTGCAACCCTACCTCGCCAACCAGCTGTTCAAAGACCCGGTGATCAATGGCCAAGGCATCCTTGGCCGTTGCCTGATCAGTTGGCCCGAGCGCCTGGCCGGCCAGCGTCTCTACAAGGCAATCGACCTGACCCGAGATGCCAAAGTCCAGCGCTACCAACAGCGAATCACCGCCCTGCTGCAAAAGCCCTGGTCACTCCACAAGGATGGCTCACTCAATCCTGCCACGCTCGAGCTGACCGCCCGTGCCCGCCGGGCCTGGATTGATATTCACGACACCATCGAGTGCCAGTCTGGCGAGTTCGGCGAGCTGGCCGGCGTCCAGCCTGTCGCGAGCAAGGCGGCGGCAAACGTACTGCGTATCGCGGGCGTACTGGCCATGGTTGAAGAGGTCAATCAGTTGGATGAAGCACACATCCAGCGCGCCTCCACGTTGATGGATTACTACCTGGCCGAGATTCAGCGCCTGACCGAACAGGAGCCAGTCAATAGCCGATACGAAGAGGCGGATCGGCTGCTGCGCTGGTTGGTACAGAAAGGCTGGACCCACTTCAGCATCCGAGACGTCAATCGCAACGGCCCTCGTTTTGCCCGCAAGAGCGCTGACCATACCGCCTCTTTATTGGTCGTACTGATCACTCATCGCTGGCTGAGCAGTCGCGATGGAAGAACCTTCGAGGTACGCCATGTTCCGCCTCAATGACGCGGTGCGCCGCTACCAAGCGCAACATCAACCGCAGCCAGAATCGCGGCGTGTCGCCACCTCTGTCGCCACCCTGTCGCCGCGCCCCAGGCCAGAAACGACGCGGGTTGTCGCCACTGTCGCCGCTGTCGCCACACCACCACTTGATCCTGCCTACCTCGTCCTGCTGATTGAGCAACTACGTGAAGAAGGGGCAATGCTGCAACACCACGAGAACACCCTCCTGATCCGCCCAACACACTGGCAACAGGTAGACAGACTCAGCCGCCACTGGAAAGCCCTGCTGCGCTTTCTGCAAGAAAACGAAAACGGTGATGATGATGGCCTTGGTTGGTCGGCGTGATGGTCGCAACTTTGGCTATGGCCGCCAGCTGAGCTACGCCGGCCCACAAGCGCTAAAGGATCTGTTTGCCGGCGGCCACTTCGCCACGGTCAAAGCGCATAGCGATCGCTGGCAAGCGTTCGTGCGTTGGTGTCGGTCAGAGGACGGCCCCGGTTACAACGATGCGCGCCAGATCGACCGACAGACGCTGCAGGACTACGCCGATTACCTGCGTCATCAGATAAAGCAAGGTGAACTCTGCATCGCCACCGCGCAGAACCGCCTGAGCAGCGTTAACCGAACCCTCGCTGCGCTGCGCGGTGATCAGGACGTGAGGATCGCCAGCCCGAGTCAGGCGTTGGGACAGCAGCGCTCCACGGTACGCACCCGCGCGCCGGATGGCCAAGACCTCCAACTGGTTCAGCGATTGGTTGAGGCGCTTGGCGAAGAGCAACACGACCGCGTGGCCGCGATTGTCATGTTGGCCCGAACAACCGGTATGCGCCTGCGCGAAGCGATCCTGGCTGACCTGCCACGCTTGCACCGTGAAGCCGAGCATTTGGGCCGCATCAATATCCAGGACGGTACCAAAGGCGGTCGCTCAGGGGCTTCAGCACAGCGGTGGGTTGTGGCAAATGAAGCGGTGAAGGCGGCGCTGCAGTTGGCTCGTCATGCCTCGCCGCCCCGTAGCCGCAACTTGCTGGCCCGAGACGAAAGCTACGCCGCGTTCCTGCAACAGACCGTGCTCCCCGCCCGCGAAACTCTGCATGAACACGGACTGAAGGGCTTTCATGAATTGCGTGCGGCCTACGCCTGCGAGCGTTACGAGCAGCTCACGGGCCACGCCGCACCAGTCAATGGTGGTCACTGCTATCGTATCGACCGTGAACTGGATCGGCAGGCACGTCAGCAGATCAGCCTTGAGCTCGGGCATAACCGGATTGATGTGGTTTCGGCCTACATTGGAGGCCGAGTGTGACCAAGCCCTTCGATATGGCACTGTTCCTGACCGGAGTACTGAGCGGCTCGAAGGTCACGCAGCAACGCCACCTACGGCAAGCCCGACTCATGCAAGCGGCCATTCAACAACGATGGCAACGCGATAATCCCTGGACCTGGCAGGTCAAGCATGTGCGTTGGTTTCTCACTCAGTACCTGAAAGAGCATTCCGACGCCACCGGGTATTACTATCGGCTTACCGCTCTATTGGTCTGGAAACGATTAGGGAACGACCGGCAATTGCTGATCGGTCGCTCAGACCGTGAGTCGACTCGGCAAATACTTCACCGTTAGGGCAGAAGCCAATGGTTCAATCGTTCGTGGAATCGGTGACACCGTCGCACTTTGCACGCCGCTGATCATCAGCGAATCGGAAGTTGATTTGCTGCTTGCACGGCTCAAGCTTTCCCTGGAGCAAACTCAAGCTTGGGAACTTGAACTGGCTGTACCGGCGCAGATCGCGCCTCCGTAACAATAGAGAAAGACCATTGCGCCTCGCTCCCAGCAGACCACAGTACTAGACATTTTTTAGCCACCAATCCACCAATAATTTCGCCCCCCACCCCGCTTGCCAGATCAAAACTCCGACTCATTGGATCCAGGCCTTCGTCTGGATCCATCCCTGCGGACTTTACCTTACAGTGCCACCCAATCGTTCCGCGACCCAATCCGCAATCCACGCACCGGCGTTCGCGGTGTTGTCCAGGCTGCTGTGGTGGATGCCGCCCTCGCGTGGGGTAAAGATCTTCAACTCGCGATCAGGGCTTTGGGTAAGCTGGTCGAAGGACTGGTGCGCGTACTCTAGCGGGATCTGCCGGTCGGCCTCGCCATGGGTCACCAGAAACGGTACCTTGATGCGCTCCATTACGCCGTTGAGGTGTACCTGCTCGGCGAGGGCCATGAACTCGTCTATGTCGCTCGCACCCCATACCCAGCGCACGTGCTCCCAGTAATGCGGCACCGGCCGTTCGCCTTCGCGGTCCAGGCGGCGTTTTTGCATTTCGCCCCAGTTGTGGTTGGCGCCCCACACCACGCCCAGAGCGAAGCGCGGTTCGAAGGCCACAGCGCGCGGGCAGTAGTAACCGCCCAGGGACACGCCCAGCAAGCCGATACGCTGCGGGTCGATTTGCGCGCAGGTTTGCAGGTAGTCCATAAGCGGGCTGGCCCACTGCTCGGTGTTCGCCACGGCAGTCATGCCGTGCAGGCGCAGAGCTTCACCGGTGCCAGGCTGGTCGATGAACAGGCTGGCGATGCCGCGCTTGGCCAGCAGCTGGGGGAACAGTCCCGCGCGATGGACCATCTCCTTAGTACTGTCCAGGCCGTTGACGATCACCACGCACGGCGCCGCACCGGTCACGCCTTCTGCCGGAGTGAAGAGCCCTGCGATGTGGGCACCGGCGTACGGGATCTCGAAGCGTTGGGTGTTTTCGCCCGACAGCTTCACGCCCTCGGCAAAGGTTCGCAGAAACTTGGCATACAGTGCCTTGCGCGGCGCATAACCGTGGGCCTGCATGCGCTCGGCGGTGATGAAGTACACCGCGGCGCGATTGAGCTTGTCGCCAGCGCTGAGCAATCGGCCGCAGGCCTTGTCTTCTTCGGCCAGGGCCACCAGGTTATCGCCGCCCGCCTCCCATGCGGCCAAGAACGCCTGGGTGCCTTCGTCGTCACCCTGGCGGGCCACTTCCAGCAACGGCCGGCACATGGTCTCGATCTCTCCGATCTTGCCGCCCATCTCGATGGCCGCTGCCACCGCCAGGCTCCACACGTAGTTGGTTTCAAAATACTGGAACATGCTCATCAATCAATCCTTATCAAGTTCAGCGGCGCATAGCCGGATGTTCGCCCTGGTAAAAGGTAACGTCCCACGGGATGTCGTCCTGCATAAACGGCGGCGGGCTACCCATCCACTGAGCCGTGCCGAAGCGGAACTCCCACTCGCGCGGCACCCAGTTGTCGTCCAGGTAGTCGGTGTCGGCGCCGTACTCGGCTTCGCCGCCAGTGGGCGAGTTGAAATAGCAGAAGATTGCCGAGGCGATGCGGTGCCGGCCGGTGCCAAGAAAACCGTGCTGCCAGCCGCACTTGGTCATGTAGTTGGAGCCCACCATCACCTCGTCGAAGTCCTCGACGCCAAAACAGGTGTGATGGAAGCGCTGCACTCCACCCGCCCCCGGTGCCTGGTTGTTGAGCAAAAAGGTGTTGTGGTGCTCGTTGGCGCCATCGGCGCGCAGGTAGGTGCCCACACCCTTCTGGTGGTCAGAGAGGCGGAAGTTCAGGCGGTCGCGAAAGAACGCGAAACTCAGCCAGTAATCATCCACGGCAAACACCACGTGGTTGATGGTTTTCGGTCGAGCGCGGGTGCGCCACTTGCGGTGTTGGTTGAGGCGGTTAACGTTACCTGCGGCGTTGATCGGATCGGGTGCGTAAGTCACCTTCTTGCGGGTGAACACGCGCAAGCCCAGGGCCTGACCGCAGTCGCTGTGAAAGTGCCAGGCGCCGTCGTCGCCCAGGCGCACGTCGCGATCCGTGGAAAGGTCCGCCACCAGCCGCGCCAGGCTCTCGGCGTTGTCCACGCCCCAGATGGTTTCCTTCACGCCAAAGCCTTCGTAGCGCGAGACCGGGATGGAGGCGTGCTCGATGCCGCGCACGATGATGGTCGAGCCTTCATCCAGGCGGTAAAGGGTTTCCTGATCGTTGGAGCTCAGGCGCACCAGCCCGAAATCGTCGAAGAACCGCGAGGCCGTGGCCAGGTCCTCGACGCCGTACAACAAGGTGTCGATGCCGATGATCGCCATCTCAGGTCTCCTGAAAAATAAAGTTGCACTGCATTGTTGTTGTCCTTTTATAGCGGGGTTGCCCTGCCAGAGTAAGGAAGCTCGGCCCTTGCCGACCAATCGTTTGTCGGCATGGGATCTATCCATCCTGTGGATAGCTAGAAAAGGAAACCACCATCCACGTTGAATACCTGGCCGGTCATGTAGCTCGAGGCGTTGGATGCCAGGAACGCCAGCACCCCGCACAGGTCCTCGGGCTCGCCGGTGCGCTTGATCAACTGGCTGTCACGCACTGTCTCGAACAACTGCGCGGGCAAGGCAGCGGCGCTGCCAGGGTGACGGATGAGCCCCGGTGAAATGGCGTTGACGGTGATGCCGTATTCGCCCAGCTCCACCGCCAGCCCGCGGGTTAATCCGATGATCCCGCTTTTGGCAGCGATGTAGGCCAGAAAGCCCTTTTGCGGGCGCCCGGTGTTGCTCGATGCCAGGTTGATGATGCGCCCCCATCCGCGCTCGCGCATGGCGGGCGCAAAGGCCTGGCTGAGCAGGAACGGCGCGTCCAGGGTCACCGCCAGGCAGTCACTCCAGTCCAGGAAGCTGGTGTCTGCCAGGTTCTTAAGCGGGATGTAGGCAGCGTTGTTGACCAGCACGTCGCAACGGCCGAAGCGCTCCAATACCTGGCCCTGCAGGTAGGCGATCTGCTCGGGCTCGCGCAGGTCGCAGCGAAAGGCCTGCGCCACCCCGCCCTGTTGCTCGACGGCACGTACCACGTGGTAGGCATCGACGCAGTCGACCACGGCGATGCGCATCCCTTCCCTGGCCAGGCGTACGGCGAAGGCATGGCCCAAGCCACCCGCGGCACCGGTAATCAGGGCGACCGGTTGATCGTTGTGTTCAGCCATGGTGTTTCTCCAAATCAGTGGTGAGGGTTCAAACCGAGCATTTCGTCGAACTGCACGTGGAACAGCAGGCCCGCAGCGTAGCCATCTCGTGGGTTGACGCCGGTGTAGGGGTTAAGCCAACTGCTGGCGCCCCATGTACGCAGCACAAACGGACTGACGACGATGCTGTCGGTGAGGATGAAGTTGGCGTCCAGGGACACAGCGTATTCATTGCGCCCGGGGTTGTAGCTTCCGCCCCCGGAAGCGGCGTGAGCCTCTTCGAGGAAGCGCTGCTCGCGGCTGGTCAGTTGCGCCCAGTTGACGTTCACCGAATAGCTGTCGAACGGCCGGCTGCGAAACGGTGCCGAGAGGATCAGCCCGGCGTTGCCCTGGGTGCCGACGCCGTTGGTGGTGTCTTCGTCCAGGGTGTGGGTCAGGCTGGCATAGGCCGCCACGGCGGTGGGGGTGGGGTCGTTGGTTTTGCCGCCATCCTGGCGCCAGACGGTTTTCTTGGCGCCCAGGTAAAAGCCGCTTACGCCCTTGCTGGTGTCGGATTCGGCACTGGGGTCGGTGACTTTAGAGGTGCCGTTGACCGTGTAGTACGGGTCGGTCTGCTGGCCGTTGTTGTGAAAGCCCAGTACCTCGAGGGTTTGCGGATAGGCCTCCATCCGGTAGTCAGTGCGATAGGCCAGGTTGGCCAGGTACACCGTGCTCAGGGTACCACCGCTGTCACCGGCGTCGCGCTCCCAGCCGTTGGTGAACGGGTAGGCATTGTTACTGCGCCAGGCACCGACCTGGGCACGTAACGCGGAGCTGAAATCGTAGCCCACCCGCGCGCCCCAGTTGGCGTAAGGGGGCGGGTTGATACCGGCGGTGTCCTGCAAAATGGCGTTCACGCAGCCCAGCGGCACGTTGCACAGTGGTAGGCCGAAGTAGTTGCCGGCGTTGCTCTTGCCCACCTCGATGGCCAGCTTGTCATCCATAAGCTTTTGCTCATAGGTGAACAGACTCAGATGGCTGACCCGTGGAATGTAGGGCCCCGGTTTGCCGGCGATGACATCGCCCACCTGCCCGCCGTAGGTCAGGTTGCTGGTCCAGGGCACGTACAGTTGCTCGAAGTGAATGGTGCCACCGGGCAGGCTGACCAGCTTGTCCAAGTTGAAGTCGGCGCCAATAGCAAAGATGGTCAGCGCTTCGTGGTTGCCGGTGTCCAGGCCCACGCTGGGGTTGCGGAGGTAGATCTCGGTCATCGACAAGTGCGGGCTGACGCCGTGGTCGTTAAGCCACTTTCCCTGCTTTTCAAGAAGCTTGCCACTGGCCGGCGGCACGTTGGGCTCGACGTTGAGTACCCGTGGTCCAATCTTTTCGTTGGGGTATTCGGTGGCCATGGTGTCGGCCACCGGGCCGACTTCGCCTGCCAGGGTGGGGCCCGCCGACGCGATCATCAAAGCACAGCCAAGCGCTGTTCGAATGGTCATGTTCAGTCTCTTTTGTTGTTTTTTTGAGATGAGGGTGTCCGCTCCGGTGCCAGGGCACCGGAGTGTTCTATCAGTCAAAGGTCAGGCGTCTTAAAGGTGGGCGCCCATCACCCGCACGTTGCGTGCGGCCCGGCACTTGACCAGGCTAGCGACCAGGGCCAGCACCGCCACCGGCACGCAGATCCAGCCGGCCCAACCCACGGTGGTGGCCAGGCTGCCGCTGACCTTGCCGATGGCCACCACCAGGATCGGGCTACAGAACATGCCCAGGCAGTAGCTGCCATACCACATGCCGGTACCGAGCCCGCGGCGCTGCCAGGGCAGCTCACGCATGTTCCAGATGGCCAGGGTTGGCAACAGCAGGCCGCAACCCAGACCATTGACCAGCGCCACCGCCATGATGGCCTGCCAGTTGTGCATCTCCGGGATCAGCAGGAAGCTGGTGGCGATCAGGCCGAACGCCAGCGCCAGGCAATGTGGCGTGCGCAACCCCAGGCGGGTCAGCAGGTGCACGCTGAGGGTGCCCAGCACGATCATCACACTGCAGGCCGAAGCCACAAGGCCTGCTGTCTGGGGCGAATGCTCGCCGACATCACCCAGCAGGTAGGCCATCTGGATCTGCAGAATCATGAACATCACCGCGCCGATAAAGGTCACCACGCAGATACCCAGCAACACCTGTGGCCGGAACGTCACCGTCTCGCGCGCCTGCTCTTCATCCGACGCCATGTTCGCCGCCTTCGGCTCCCACAGCATGATCTTGCTCAGCAAAGCCAGAGCCAAGGGCACCGCGTACACCACGTACGGCATGCGCCAGCCGATCTCGCCCAGGGCGCCGCCAACCATGAAGAACAGGATGGCCGAGGACGAAGCGAAGGTGGTCTGCAGCGCCAGGTACTTCTGCCGTTGCGCGCCGCTGTAGTAGTCACCGATCAGCATGGTACTGATGGTCACCACCACCGCCTCCACGCAGCCCAGGGCAATACGGCTGACGATGATCGCGTAGAGCGAATCGAGGAACATCGGCATCAGGCCGAACAGGCCATAGCCGACGATGGATGCCACTAGCAACTGCTTGCGCCCGTAACGGTCAGCGAGGATGCCCACCAAGGGGCTGAGCAGCGCCACCAGGAGACCCGGTACTGTCAGGGCCACCGGAATCAGGAACTCGACGTTGGGCACGCTGGCAAAATGCGCCTGCATTTGCGGCAGACTCGGTGCTATGACAATTGCCGCCATGGGTGACAGGCAATTGATCAACAGCAGCAGGTACGTGGCGAAGGTCGCCTTGGACTGGGTGATGCTTGTGGGAGCGTTCATGGCCTCTCCGGATTGTTATTATTAAGGGTAAAACGCACGCTCTTTTTGTAGCAGCTTCTCAGGATTCGCGAGCAAGACTTGCTCCCACGGGAGAGCAAGCCCTGCTCGCAAATTTCAACGGCAACGGTTACAGGGTTCGGTTGATCAGTTGCTGGATATCGCCGTCATGGCGCAGGCCGAGTGCTTCGGCGGCCTGCGCTTGCAACGGTGGGTAACGGCCGAAATTTGCTTCCAGTTGTTCATTGGGTTGGTAAACCACTTGCGCGCGACGGTCCTCGCCGAAGCGCTGGCACAGCCCGTCAACCAACTGCGCCATGCTCAGGTGCAGCACCGGCAAGGCAAACACTCGCCGCGCCAACAGTTTCTCGGCCGGCAGCGTGGCAGCGTGTAGCAGGTTGTCGACGCAGCGCGCCGCCGACATCCACCACGCCACTGCCTGCGGCGACACAGGGCAGTCGAAGCGTTCGCCAGCCGCAAGCTTCCAGAACACCTCGCTCATGAACGCCGACAGCAGGCCCGAGGGCTGCGGCGGGCGCGCCACAATACCCGGAAGGCGCAGGCTAATACCATCAATCCAGCCATGGCGGCTGAAATCGTCGATCAGCAGTTCGCCCATCAACTTCTGGGTGGCGTAACTCAATTGCGGGCGCAGCGGCGTATGGTCGTCCACCGGCTCCGACAAGGGCGAGCCGTACACCGCGATGGTACTGGCGAACACCACCCGTGCCGGGCTGTCCTGATCCTTGAGCCCTTCGAGCAGGGCCAGAGTCGCATCCAGGTTGACCCGCCGTCCCAGAGGGTAGTCACGCTCGGCAGCGCCACCTGGGATGCTCGCCAGGTGAAAGACGATATCTACCGGCGTTTCCAGGGCGTCGGCCAGCAATGCTGTCTCGGCGATACTGCCGACCAGGCAACGCACCCGGGCATCGCGCGGTAGCTGGGGAAAACTCAGGTCCAGGAGGGTCAGTTGGCTCCAGCCCGGCAGCGCAGTGGGGTCTTCCAGCAATCGGCGCACTAGGGTGGCGCCGACAAAGCCGTTGGCGCCGGTGATCAGTACGTGCATGTCAGTTCTCCAGCACAGGCGCAGGGACAAAACGATGATCGATGGCGCCGAACAGGCTTTGCCCGTCCAAGCCGAAGATCTCGAACCGCAGACGGTCGCCGAACTTGAGGAACGGCGTGCTCGCCACGCCCTTCTCGATCACTTCCACCGCGCGGCGCTCGGCCAAGCAGGCAGAGCCGGTGACGTTGTAGTCGCGGTTAGAGAACGTGCCTGAACCCAGCACCGTGCCGGCGCGCAGGTTGCGAGTACGGGCCAGATGCATCACCAACTCCGGAAAGCTGAAGTCCATCTCGGCGCCATTGGGCTCGCCGAAACGCTGGCCGTTACACTGCACGTGCATGGGCAGCTTGACCCGGCCATCGTGCCAGGCCTCACCAAGCTCGTCCGGGGTGATCGCCACGGGGGCAAACACCGTGCTCGGCTTTGCCCGCAGCGGGCCAAAACCAATGCTCACTTCCTTGAACAGGTGCGCACGCAGGCTTACGTCGTTAAGCAGCATCAGCAACTTAATGTGCCCCGCGGCCGCGGCAGGCTGGATGCCCATGGGCACGTCATCGAGGACCACGGCCACTTCCCCCTCGAAATCAATCTGGTGCTCTTCACCCGGTACCGGGTAATCGTCGCAGGCACCGAGGAAGTCATCCCCCGCCCCCTGGTAGATGATAGGTACCGCCGGGTCTTTTTTGATGTCCAGATTGTACGCACGCTCCATCAGGCTGCCGTGGTTGAGAAACGACGACGCGTCGGCCCATTGATAGGCCCGTGGCAGCGGCGCCATGGCCTCGCGCGGCTCGAAATCAAAGGCCCGCGCCGCGTGCCCTTCATTGAGTGCGGCAGACAGTTGCTGCAAGGCAGGCTCGCAGCGCGGCCAGTCTTCCAGCGCCGCCTGCAGGGTGCCGGCGATACCACTAGCCAGCACGGCGCGGCTCAGGTCACGGCTTACCACCACCAGGCGGCCGTCGCGGCTGCCGTCCTTGAGGGTTGCGAGTTTCATCGGTGTTCTCCTTGCGCCGACCACAGGGCCGGGCATTGAATGAGTTCCAGCAAGTTGCCGCTGTTGTCGCGCATAAAGCCCATGGGCGTGCCGTCGATGACGTTCTCGAAGACGATGTTGGCGCCCTTGCCGCGCAAGACCGCAAAGGCCGCAGGGGCGTCCTGCACGGCAAAGCACAGGTGCTTGTGGCCGTGGGTCTTGAGGTCCAGGTGCGGCTCGCGGCGGTCGGCCGGCAAGGGGTGCGCCTGATCAAGTTGGAACAGTTCGATGCGGTAATCGCCGCAACGGATAAAGGCGATTTCGGCCGGAATCTGCGAGATAAACGCACGGCTCTCCAACTCGAAACCGAGCATCAGCCGGTACCAGTCAATGGACTCGTCCAGGTTCGGCACGCTGATGCCGCCGTGGTGGGGTTTGATCGCGAACATACCCACCTCCTCAGCTCAAAGACCGTCCGCCATCCACAGGGATGACAGCACCGGTTGTGAATGTCAGGTGGCAAGCCAGGGCCAGCACCGCCTGGGCGACTTCCTCGGGCAAGGCCAGGCGCCCCAGTGGAGTGCGCGCGGCTTGCTCGTCACGCCAGTCCTGCGCCAGGCCCTGGACAAACTCGGTATCGGCCAGCCCTGGTGCCACCGACACCACCCGTACCTGGGGCGCCAGGGCGCGGGCGAGGGACTGGGTCAGGTTGTCCACCGCCGCCTTGCTCGCGCAGTAGGCGATGTTGCTGCCCATGGCCGTGCGCGCAGCGATCGAACTGATGTTCACCACCAGGCCGTCGCCGCTGGCCTTGAGGAGCGGCGCCAGGGCGCGAATGCAGGCAATCGGGCCGCGCACATTGGTGGCCAGGATGCTGTCGATCAGCACATCGTCCAGGCCATCAAGGTCGACATGGGCGACAAAACGCGTGGTGCCGGCGCAGTTGACCAGGATGTCGCAGCGCCCGTAATGGGCCTGTACTTGGCGGGCCAGCCGGCCCAGCGCGGCGCTGTCGGTCACCGGCGCTGCCACGGCCAAGTGGCCGTTGGCGGTGGCCGGCAAGTCGGCAACTAGCGCATGGGCGGCATCGCTGGAGCGATTGTAGCCCGCCACCACGCTGGCCCCAGCCCGAGCTAGCGCTTCACAGATCACCGCGCCCAGCCCCCCGGTGGCACCGGTGACGACCGCGACCTTGCCTTCCAAGCGGTTCATCATAGGACCTTCTTCAGGCGACGCACGCGAATGTCGGCCTGCTCCTTGTGCCCGGAGAAATGCTCCAGGGCGCACAGCCGCGAGCAAACCTCGCCGATGGCCACGCTGGCTTCGTCGGTGAGCACCCGCTGGTAGGTGTGGGTCTTGATGAACTTGCCCACCCACAGCCCGCCGGTGTAACGCCCGGCGCCCATGGTCGGCAGGGTGTGGTTGGTGCCGATCACCTTGTCGCCGTACGACACGTTGGTGCGGTGCCCCAAAAACAGTCCGCCGTAGTTGGTCATACGCGCCAGGAACCAGTCCGGGTCGCGGGTCATCACCTGCACGTGCTCAGAACAGATTCGCTCGGACTCGACGAGCATCTCTTCGTCGGTGTCGCACAAAATGATTTCGCCATAGTCACGCCAGGCCACACTGGCCAACGGCGCGGTGTCCAGACGCGCCAGCACCTTCTCGATGGCAGCCGGCAGTTCTTCGGCAATGCGCGAACTGGTGGTCACGCAAAAGGCCGGTGAAGTCGGCCCGTGCTCGGCCTGGCCCAGCAAGTCGACGGCCACCAGCTCGGCGTCCACCGTGTCGTCGCAGATCACCATGGTTTCAGTCGGCCCGGCGAACAGGTCGATGCCCACGCGGCCGTACAGCTGGCGCTTGGCTTCGGCCACATAAGCATTGCCCGGACCGACGATCATGTCGACCTTCTCGATGTGCTCGGTGCCCAGGGCCATGGCCGCGACACCTTGCACCCCACCCATCACGTAGATTTCGTCAGCGCCGGCCATAGCCATCGCCGCGATAATTTCCGGCGACGGCTGGCCATCGAATGGCGGCGCGCAGGCGATCACTCGTTTCACGCCGGCCACTTTCGCCGTCAACACGCTCATGTGCGCCGACGCCAGCAGCGGGTACTTGCCGCCGGGGATATAGCAGCCCACTGAGTTCACCGGGATGTTCTTGTGGCCCAGCACCACGCCTGGCAGGGTCTCGACCTCCACATCACGCATCGACAGCAATTGGATCTGCGCAAAGCGGCGGATCTGCGCCTGGGCGAATTTGATGTCTTCAAGCGCTTGGGGTGACAAGCTATCGATGCAGCCTTGGATCTGTTCCTGGGTCAGCCGCAGGCTAGGTGGGTTCCAGTGGTCGAATTTTTCCGAATACTCGCGCACCGCCGCTTCGCCACGCTGTTCGATGGCCTGGATGATCTGCTCGACGGTGCCACGCACCTGGGCGTTGAGTTCGGCCTTTTGCTCGGCCGGTTTGCCTTTTTTTAGATAACGAATCATGGTCGGTTCCTGTCTTGTTATTGGGTTGTCAGCGCCAGTGGATCAGCGGCTGACCAGCCACCGGGGCCTGGAAAAACGGAATGCGGGTGCCCTGCAGGCTGCCCAGGTACACGGTCTTCAAGTCGGGCCCGCCGAAGGTCAGACTGGCCATCCAGGGTGCCAACATGCCGTGGGCGGCCTGCATGATCTGGGGGGTCAGGGTCTTGGCCTGGTAGTGCTGGTTCAGCAGTGCAGTGGCCTGGGGGTTGCCGTCGTCGAGCAGGGTCAACACCTCTCCATCCGGGGTCAGGGCGATCAGCTTGTCGCTCATCACCAGGGTCACCCACAGGTTGCCGAAGCTGTCGAAGGCAAAGCCGTCGGGAAAGCCTTCCAGCTCCGCCGGGCCGAACACTTCGCGGTCGCTCAGCGAGCCGTCGGCGTTCAGGCGCAGGCGAGAGATGCGCCGCACATTGCTTTCCACCACATACAGCCACTCTTCGCTGTCGTCGAAGCGGATCTCGTTAGTGCCGCCGAAGCCTTCGGCGACAATGCGGATACCCTGCTCGTCGATCACGCCGATGTAACCATCCAGCACGCCGGAATTGATCGAGTCGGTCCAGGGCTGCATCGTGGTAGTCACGGTAAACCAGATGCGGCCCTGACGATCGCGCAACGGGAAGTTGGTCTTGCCCATGGGCTTGCCGTCGAGCTGGTCGAACAGCACCTGAATATTGCCTTGGCGGTCGAGCTTCTCGATACGGTCCAGGCCCCAGTTGCAGATGATGAAGTCGCCCTGCTCGGTCAACGCCAGACCGTTGGGCAGGGAGGCACCTTGTGATTGCACGTAGCGCGATTCGAAGGAGGCCTCGTGCCCCGCCATATGCTTGGGCGCCAGCAAGGTTTGCTCTCCACTGGAGGCAATATGCATTACGCCGCCACGGGCGTCGGCGGCCCACAGGCTGCCGTCGGGCTGGGCGATGATGCATTCGGGGCGTTGCAGGTCGTGGCCGATGAAACTGATGGTATCGCGCTCGACCTGCCAGCCTTTGAGGGGGTTGCGTTGCATGTGCATGTCCTTGCGTCAGAGCGGCTGGGCAACTACGTCGATCATCCTTTTCATCAGGCCGGCGAAGTCGGCATCTTGCGTGGGCCGCTGTTCCCATTCACCGATCTGCACCGAGCCCTGGTTGATGAACTTGCAGCGCTCAAAGCGGCGCTGCATGAAGCCGTCGAGCACTTGGGCGAGAGTCAGCTCGGCGCCACAGAGTTCGCCCAGCACCACCGCGTCTTCCACCGCTTGCGCGGCGCCCTGGCCCATGTGCGGCGTGGTGGCGTGGGCGGCGTCGCCGATCAGCAGCACGCGGCCGCGATACCAGGGTGCCGGCATCAACAGTGCTTCCAGCGGGCGGTACACCACCTTGCTGTTGTCGGTGATCTGCGCGCTCAGTTCCGGCACCAGGCCGCCGTAGCCTTCCAGGCGCTGACGAAACTCGGCGGCCAGGGTGTCAGGGTCGAAGAACGGGTTACCCGGCTCCTCGAACACCGAGAGGATGTACAAGCTGTCTTCGGTCAGTGGCGTGTAGCCGGCCTTGCCGCCCGCCTTACCTTCGAACATGTGCGACCAGAGCAGATCCTTGGGCCGTGGCAAGTTGTAGCGCCACACGCCCTGGCCGGTGAATTGCGGTGTGTACTGCTCGCCGAACACCGTGGTGCGCACCTTGGAGTACACGCCGTCTGCGCCCACCACCAGGTCGTAGTCGCCACGGCTGCCGTCGGTGAACTGCACGCTGACGTTATCGGCGCTCTGTTCAATGTTACTGAAGGTCAGGCCCAGGCGCAGGTGCGCGCCACTGGCGGTCACAGCGTCAAGCAGCACCTGGTGCAACGCCGGGCGGGTCAGGCCGAGGTTGGCCGGGTACTGCTCACCGGCCAACCGGGCGCCGCTGAGTTCGACTTTTACCTCGCCCTGCTGGTTGCAAATGCGCAGGCCCTTGTACGGAAAACCGGCGGCCACTGCCGCATCGGCGATGCCCAATTGCGCCATGGCGCGAATGCAGTTGGCCTGCACCACAATACCCACGTGAAAAACCTTGGCCTGTGGGCTGATTTCGACGATGTCGACCGCAACGCCTGCCTTGCGCAGGGCAATGGCGGCACTGAGCCCACCGATGCCACCGCCGATGATCAGGACTTTCTTGATGTCGCTCATCAACGCGCTCCTCTTGAACGGATCTTGTTTTGGGTGTGAATCGGGGCGGCCTTCCGAGGAAATATGAGATGGGACACGGATCAGCTCTCCAAACTTATTCTTGTTATCGCCAGCCTGGTGGGGGTGCCGGCTGAACATGGCTCTACCTTAATCACCCCTCAGGTATGCCGGAAATTGTTTGTACGGATAGGTCCAATCCAGCCCGTGGATAGCTCAACAAGCAGTCGCGCCGGCATCCACTCGTAGGTCCGTGGCCGTGACCCAGCTGGACTCGTCGCTGGCCAGGTAGATTGCCGCCCAACCGATGTCTTCGGACTGGCCGATGCGCTGAGGCAGTAACTGGTGGTCCAGGGCGGCCTGGCGAAAATTCGGATCGGCCGCCAGGTGGTCACGGGTGGCGGCGGTTTCGATCAGCCCCGGGGAAATGCTGTTGGCGCGGATACCGTGGGGGCCGCCCTCCATTGCCAGCTGTCGGGTCATGGCCAGCACCCCGCCCTTGCCGGCGCAGTGGGCCAGTGCCGGTGAGCCTTTCAAACTCATCCAGGCATTGGCCGAGGCGAAGTTGATGATCGAGCCGCCGCCCCTGGCCTTGAGCACCGGCCAGGCGGCCTGGCACAGCAGGAACACCAGGTCCAGTTCACCGGCGAGGGTCTTGCGCCAGTGATGGTGGTAATCCATGTCTTCGATCCAGGCGAACGCCCCGAAGGCAGCCGCGTTGATCAGAATATCGAAGCCCTGATGCAGATCTGCCGCCCACCGCACTAAGCGTTGAGCTTCGTGGGGATCGGTCAGGTCGCACGGGTACAGGCTGTCGATGCAAAGCCCTTCGGCTAAGGCCTGCGCCACGGTGTGTTGAGCGGCGACAGCGTCCAGGTCGCAGCCCAGTACACGGGCCCCCTGACGGGCGAACATCAGGGCGCAACACCGGCCAATGCCACTGCCGATACCGGTGACGAGGGCAACTTTGCCCAGCAAACGAGATGAATGAGTCATGTGGGTTCCTGCGAAAAAAGATGGAACTCTCCAATTTAGGGAGTCCGCCCTTCATCAGGAAATTGCCAGTCTGGATGCCAGGCATCCATCTCGTGGATAGGCCATTTTTATTATCCAGGTTCAAACTTGCTCTATGCACAGGTATAACGACCACAAATGCCTGTGCCCATAATCATAAAAAACACGGAGCAAGACCATGCGTTTCCATGGTTTGGATTTGAACCTGCTGGTGGTGCTGGATGTGCTACTGGCCGAACAGAACATAACCCGCGCAGGCGAGCGCCTGCACCTCAGCCAGCCGGCCACCAGCGCAGCGCTTTCACGCTTGCGCGATTACTTCGAGGACGATCTGTTGGTGCAGATCGGCCGCAAGATGGTCCGCACGTCGATGGCCGAGACCCTGGCCCAGCCGATTCGCGACCTGCTGATCCAGATGCGCTCCACGCTGGAGAACCGCAGCCAGTTCCAACCGGAACTGGCCAGCCGCAACTTCACCCTGATGGCCTCGGACTACGTGGGCATGGTGCTGTTGCCCGAAGTCAGCCGCAAGCTCAGTGCCATTGCCCCGCAGTGCTCCATCGAACAGTACCTGCCCACCGATGAGGCGGCCCTTGAGATCGAACGCGGGCATGTTGACTTTCTGTTGCTGCCCGACAACAACATCCTCAAGGCACATCCCTCCACCGCACTGTTCAGCGATGAGTACGTGTGCGTGCTGTGCAAGAATCACTCGGCGGCCAACGGGCCGCTGTCGATGGATGACTACAAGGCATTGGGGCACGTGCTTGTGCGTTGGGGCACCGAACATCGCGCGCCGATGGCCGATGAGTGGTTTGTGCGCAGCTTCGGCTTTGAGCGCAGGGTTGAGGTGACCACCAATACTTTCAACAGCGTGCCGCCCTTCCTGATCGGTACCCAGCGCGTGGCCACCATGCACCGCCGCCTGGCCGAGCGCTGGGCGCAATACCTACCCCTGAGCGTGGTTCCCGCGCCCTGGACGGCGCCGCCGTTAACCATTGCCATGCAGTGGAACAAATACCAGCAGCATGATCCGGGGTTGGCGTGGTTGCGGCACCTGATCATCGAGACCGCAGCCTCCCTCCCCTGACCCGCTGCCTGTAGCAGCTGTCGAAGGCTGCTACAGGTTAGCCGTCGTAGGCTTTGCGGGCGGCGTTGATGGCCGGGGCCTGTTGTTCGAGCCAGGCCAGCAGCCCGTCCAACTGCTCCACGAGTGCCAACCCCAAGGGCTTGAGGCTGTATTCCACCTGCGGTGGAATGGTCGCGATCACCGTGCGTTCGAGCATGCCATCGCGCTCCAAGGCGCGTAGTTTGAGGGTCAGAATACGCTGCGAAAGCGTGCCATCGGCCATGTCATTGACCTCGCGCTGCAACTCGGTAAAGCGCAGTGTGCCATTGCGCAACACCAGCAACAGCAGCGGGCTCCAGCGATCGCCCAGGCGGGCCAGCGTTTCGCGGATCGGCCCATGGGGGTCGTTACCGCCGCGCAGCACGCGCTCTTTCAGATCGTCCAGCGCCTGGCGCTGAACCGTGTCGACCACTCGCGTCGACCCTTCGCCCTTGTGCATCCCACTCTCCACATATTGCGCCCAGGGGGTACGCACATTCAGGTAACCGACCCACATTAAAGTGCCGTCTTCCGCGTATTTACCAGCCGCTCTTAGAATCGCCCCAGCAGCGCCCGCCCCTGGCAAGGCGCTGAAAACAAAAACAACAGACGCGGAAGGTCCACATGAATCAATACGATGTTGTCGCCATCGGCGGCGGGCACAATGGCCTCGTGGCCGCGGCCTACCTGGCCAAGGCCGGCAAGAAAGTCCTGGTGCTGGAGCGCAAGGACTACGTCGGCGGCGGCGTGACAACGCGCCAGCTTAACACTCCCGGCTTCTGGCAT
Source organism: Pseudomonas sp. Pse79 (assembly GCF_024519615.1). Classification (NCBI taxonomy): domain Bacteria; kingdom Pseudomonadati; phylum Pseudomonadota; class Gammaproteobacteria; order Pseudomonadales; family Pseudomonadaceae; genus Pseudomonas; species Pseudomonas sp. Pse79. The sequence goes on along the minus strand of NZ_JALJRR010000012.1, from coordinate 77,954 downwards.
GACGAGCACTCCAGCGTGCACATCATGATCCAGGGCAACCCCATGATCACCCAGGACGAGCTTGAGCTGTTCAGCAAGTTTGGCCTCAAGTACAACTATTCCGACGTACCCCACGCCACCGTTTTCGAGGACGGTAGTGCGCTGATCACCTACCGCGACCTGGACAAGGCCTGCGAATCCATCGCCAGCGTCTCGCCCCGCGATGCCGAAACCTATCGCAAACTGGCCACCAAGGCCGCCGGCTTGTTACCGATGTTCCTTTCCGGTTTCTACTCGCCGCCCCTGCCCATGGGCGCCATGGTCGCCATGCTCGACCAGAGCCTGGAAGGCCGCGAGATATTCGACGCCATGCAACGCAGCACCCTGGACATCATCGATAACCTGTTCGAGCACGACAAGGTCAAGATCCACCTGCTGCGGGTGATCGCCGAGAACCTACAAGCACCCGATGAGCTGGGCACCGGAATGGGCGTCTACGTGTTCGTCGGCATTATGCACACCCACGGCGTGTCGCAGCCCGTGGGCGGTAGCGGCAAGCTGTCCGAAGCCCTGGTGCGCTGTATCGAGCACCACGGAGGCGAGATCCGCTGCAACAGTGAAGTGCGCAAGGTCATCACAGAGGGTGGCCGCGCTACCGGTGTCGAGCTGGCCGATGGTGAACGCATACTGGCCCGCGACGCAGTGATCGGCGCCCTGCACCCCCATGTGATCAAGCGCTTCGTCGATGGGCTGGATCCGGGTGTGATCGCCCGTGCCGAACGCACCACCCTGGCCCCATTTAGCCTGTTCGTCAGCCACTACGATTTGCATAACAAGGCCGAGTTCTACGCCGGTGTCGATGTCGGTCGCGCCACCATGTTGACCATGATGAGCAGCGACCGCCTGAGCGACATGCTCGACGACTTCGACGAGCTGCGCCGTGGCCGCGTGTCGAAGCGCCGGCTGGTAGCCGGTGGTGACGAGAGCATCAACGATCCGACCCGCGTGCCGCCTGGCAAAGGCATGTTCCATGGCATGACCTTCGCCCCCTACAACCTGGCCGAAGGCGGCGCCGCGCGCTGGGATGACTATAAGGAGGAGTTCGGCGATCTGAGCCTCCAGGCCTACCGCAAGTTCGTCAAGAACCTCACACCCGACAACATCATTGCCCGCAAGGTGTGCTCACCGCTTGACCTGGAACGCAGCTCGCCCAACTCCATGGTCAAAGGCGACGTACACGGCGTAGCTCCTTACTTCTATCAAAACTTCGCGCACCGCCCCACGCCCGACCTTGGCCGCCTCAGCGTACCTGGGTTGGACAACCTGTACCTGGTAGGTCCCTTCATGCACCCAGGTGGTGGGGTATTTGGCGCAGGCCGTGGCACCGCCATCAAAATGTTCGATGACATGGGCATCGATTTCGAACGCGTGACGAGGAACTGAACATGAAGATTTTCGGTAGCGACAATAGTGAGTTGATGGCCGTCAGTGCCATTGAACGCAATGGAAATGAGTTGGTGCTCAAGGGCAAAATTTTCGGTGCCATGCCGATGCTTGCCAAAGTACGGCCGGAGGAAGCCCGTGCTGCATTGCGATTGCTAGATTGCAAAACGGTTATATTCCTTCTTAGTCTGTTGTTCAGACCATCTAGTAAGAAGCCAAAGAATTGATAAGCTGGGGGATGCAGCAATTTTAGATAATGTTGAGCTCAATGCAGAAGCGCAATATTTGAGCCGGCTTTTTCCTGGGCCGCCAGCTACTATCGGCCCGGGAAACACAGCGAAAGACGCATTATCTTCGACTTATAACTAATGAGCAGATTTCAACCTCAGATGCCTACATATTACCGTTGAGCTTCGAGGCCGACTGTTTCAACAGAATCGAGCATGAGCGGATGTGCATAGACAGACTCACGACCATAGAAATCGACAGAGCGGCACACGATGATAGTAAAATTTCCGAGCTGAACGGTATTCCAATTGGTATTCCAGCCAAAAACCAAAACAGATATTTATCATAAAAATCAATAAGATAAAAGCTGTGTTCAAATTACCCCGGCTCATCATCTAAAGACGTCCACAGACGTCTTTTTTTTGCACCTTAAACCCAACAAAATCAAATCCCTATAGGCCATCAGCATCCCTAGACATCCGCCCCCCCACATTACCGGGTACTCCAAATGGTACCAGTGGTCATTTTTGGAACACCAATTAACGCCATGGAACACCTCATGTGCGCCCAAGCCCCCGCCTCTCTGACCGCCAGCTCAAAGCGGTGAAACCGAAAGACACGGACTATCTCTGCGCCAAGACGCAGCGCGCGGGTGATTTGGCGACCATTAGCCCAGGGCCAGAATCTTCCATTTTTAAACTCATGCACCGGTTTTCGGGGCAGTTGGGTCAAGATTATTCAGAGACTTCAAAAACGGCCTTCTGTTTCAACATGGCCAACAACCTTTCAGCGGCAACTGACAGTTGCCGACCCGCTCGGACCATCAGGTGTGCCTCGGCACTTTCGAATACTTCGCTGCGGGTCCTGAGCGCTACAAGCGTACCTTCTGCGATTTCATTGGCTACTGCGTGCGAGGACAGGAAGGTCACCCCGAGATGGGCTTTTACATAGCTCTTGAGGGTGGCGATTGAGTTGGTGACCAGATTGGATTCGAATTGAATGCGATCGTGGAATTGCGCCAGCTTAACCAGATTGCTTAAGCCAAAGCCGTTGGACATCAAGCCCACCGGATAGGGGCAAACATCACTCAATGCCAGTGGCTGCGGCTTCTCGGTAAGGGGATGGCCGGGCCAGGTGATGACGCACATTGGCTGTTTGCGCAACATCACCGTACGCACGGCGGGATCGATAGGCGGACGGTAGGCCAAGCCGATGTGAGCCTGATCACTTGCCAGCATCCGCACGGTGTCGACGGCATTGGCGAACTCCAGCGTAACCACCAGCTTGGGGTGCTGCTGGCTGAAGTCCTGAAGCACCCAGCGGACTAATTCCTCGCGGAAACCCTCGCCCGCAACAATGTGAATCTCACCTCTCTCCAGACCCTTGAGTTCGGAAATCTGAGTCAGCAGCAATGCTTCGCTTGATCGCCGCTCACGACAATGGTTGATCACCAGTTTGGCAGCTTCCGTAGGGACGATACCCCTGCCGTGGCGCTGTAGGAGTTGCACCCCCAACTCGCTTTCCAACTGGTGGATTTGCCGGCTGACAACTGAGGGCTCGATATTCAGACGATCCGCTGCGCCTCGGATTGAGCCGGCTTCTGCGACCTCTGAAAAATAGTGAAGTCGCCGTTCATTAAGGCCGATTTTTTGCAATTAGGGCTCTCCTGTCTGTTGACTTAAAGTCAACACTCGCAAGCGAAGATCGCTATTGTTTGAAGTTTCTGCGCTCCCCATACTTTCTGTCAATTGGGCGATGCCAAGCTCATTTAATAGACACAATAAAAAAAATGCGGAACTTGTGAGGACTTCACTATGGCTCAGGCCGCAATACTGATTACACCGACCTCCCCCGATGACCTCGCCCTACGCAAGATGTATCGCAAAATCAGTTGGCGCCTATTGCCCTTTCTGTTGTTGTGCTACGTCCTCGCCTATTTAGATCGGGTCAATATCAGTTACGCCAAGATTGCGATGCAGCAGGAATTCGGTCTGACCGATGCAGCTTATGGATTGGCGGCAGGGATTTTCTTTATCGGTTATGTAATGTTCGAAGTGCCGAGCAATCTCTGGCTGGCGCGGGTAGGAATACGTAAGACGCTCAGTCGCATCATGTTGTTGTGGGGGGTGGCTTCAACCTCGATGCTGTTTGTCCATGACAGCACTACCTTTTATGTCCTGCGGTTTTTTCTAGGGGTGTTTGAGGCTGGATTTGCTCCGGGCATGATCCTCTATCTGACCTTCTGGTTTTCAGGTAAGCGTCGCGCTCAAGTAATGGCGTGCGTCCTGTTGGCAGGGCCAGTCTCGAACGTCATCGGTGGACCATTGTCGACCTGGATTATGGGGACTTTCGCCGACATTCATGGTTTGGCGGGATGGCAGTGGATGTTCATCCTCGAAGGGGCGCCTTGCATTCTTTTGGGTATCGCGGCGTTCTTCTTTTTGAGTGACTCGCCGGAACAGGCCAAATGGCTGAGCCAAGAAGAAAAACGGCTGCTGGCGAATGATCTGGAGCAGGTGCAGGCGTCAAAACAACATACTTTCGCTGCCGCCTTGAAAGACTGGCGAATTTACCTGATGGCCCTCATTTACTTCTGTCTGATCTGCGGTCTGTATACCGTCAGTTTCTGGCTGCCGAGCATACTGCGGGACGCTGGCGTAAAGAATATTTTCGAGATCGGGCTCTATTCAATGATCCCTTACAGCGCCGCCATTTTCGCGATGCTGATCAATGCTCGGAGTTCCGACCGCCTGGGCGAGCGCCGCTGGCACGGCGCAGTACCCGCCTTTCTGGGCGCAATAGGCTTAGTGCTGACCGGTTTCAGTTCCGGCAACCTGACGTTGGCGCTGTGCAGTATTACCCTCGCAACGCTATCCACATACTCGGCCTATGCCGTGTTCTGGGCTGTGCCCTCCAGCTACCTCAAAGGTACTGCCGCCGCTGGAGGCATAGCCCTGATCAACAGCATCGGTGCCTTCGGTGGCTTTGTCAGTCCTTCCATCATCGGTGCTCTGAAGACCTTCACCGGCTCGTTCGCTGCGGGGATGGCCGTAATGGCCGTCCTTTTAGTGATCGGCGGTCTTTGCACGTTGGCACTGCGTTTACCGGCCCAGGCTCAACCGTAGGAGCCGGGGATGCATCCCAACTGACGGCACTCCTGCACTCCATTATTCACCGCTAGGAACTCACTGTGATGAAGACTGAACCTCACTACTGCAAAGTCGATGATTTACGCCCTCAAACTGAGGAGCTGACACGTATTCGCCGCCATATTCACCAGCATCCGGAAATGGCCTACGAGGAGTTTCAAACCGCCAAACTCGTTGCAGAGCGCTTACGGGCCTGGGGGTTCAGCGTAACCGAAGGCGTTGGTGAGACCGGTGTGGTAGGCAGCCTGACGGTAGGCGCCGGCAAGAACATTGGCATACGAGCAGACATGGATGCTCTGCCGTTGACCGAGCAGACCGGCTTGCCTTACGCCAGTGTCCATCAGGGAAAAATGCATGCCTGCGGCCACGACGGCCATACCACCATGCTGCTTGGGGCCGCTGAATATCTGGCGCGCACACGAAACTTCCGCGGAACGGTGCACCTCTATTTTCAACCCGCGGAGGAGAAGGGCTTCGATAGCGGTGCGCAACGCATGGTAAATGATGGCTTGTTCGAACGCTTTCCCTGTGATGCCGTGTTCGGAATGCACAACCACCCCGGCGAGGCTCCAGGCACCTTCCTGTTTAGAAGCGGACCGTTCATGTCGGCGAGCGACAAGGTCGCGATTACCATTCATGGTCTCGGAGGCCATGCGGCTCGCCCACACCTTACGGTAGATCCGGTTGTGGTGGCGTCCAGCATTGTCATGTCGCTGCAGACCATTGTCGCGCGCAATATCAACCCTGTTGAACCCGCTGTAGTCACGGTCGGCTTGCTTCAGGCGGGGGTTGCTAACAATGTGATTTCCAGCAGTGCCTACCTTGAGCTGAGCATCCGCTCGTTCAGCAAGCGGGTCCGTAGCCAGTTGAAAGAGCGCATCGAAGCACTGGTCCACGCCCAAGCAAACAGCTATGGAGCAACGGCCACGATCGACTATATGGAAGGTTACCCGGTGATCGACAACGACCGAGCGCAAACCGAATTTGCTCTGCAAGTAGCACGGGAACTGGTGGGTGATGAGCATGTGATTGCCCATGCCGATCAGCTCATGTCCAGCGAGGACTTCGCTTACATGCTTGAGCAGCGGCCAGGTTGTTTTTTACGCCTGGGCAATGGCGTTGGCGAAGATGGTTGTATGGTTCATAACCCGGCCTACGATTTCAATGACAAAAACTTGCCAATCGGTGCTGCCTACTGGGCGCGCCTAGTGGAACGGTATCTAAACTAAAGCAAAAAACCAGACCCTCGTCTTGGGCGATCCAGACTCGCCCAAGCCCGGTAAATCTATAGCAAGTCGCCGCTGCGGCTTAAGTCACGTATTCATGCTGTTCACTCGTTGTAATGCGTTGGAAGCTTGAGCATGCAGCGCAATGCTGCCCACACATCAATGACCAGCGACCACTTGGCTGGACTGCCTGTCACCTTGCGCAAAGCCGTGGACCCGCGCTCTAGATGCGATGAACAGACTGAGGAGTAGCAGTATCAATAACACCCAGGGAAAGGAACCCACTCCCCACTGGCCGAGTAACACGCCACCCAAGAGTCCCCCGCCAGCGACAGCGCTGTTCCAGACGACGACGTTCATGGAGAGAGCAACATCGGCGCCCTTGCCTGCGGCGTCGGCAAGCGCGGTTTGTAGAAGCGTCGCGGCGCCACCAAAGGTCAGGCCCCAGATAAAAACACCTAGATAAATCGCCACGGCAGAGCCTGAAAACAAGCCGAAGAAAACCGAAACGGCTGCGAAGGTTGCGAGACTGGCCAACACTGTCTTGCGCAGATGCCGATCAACCAGCCGCCCCGTTATCCAGATGCCCGCCAAAGCGGCAACACCAAATACCAGCAGAACCAAACCAACCTCATCGGCCAACCCAGCCCTGGAAACAAACGGCGCGACGTAGGTATAAAGAATGTTGTGAGCCAGCATCCAGGTGAAGACGACCCCCAGCACCGAACGTACGCCAGGTGTGAAAAAGACCTGACGCAACGCCATGCGCTGTGAGGAGGATTGGCCAGGGTAGTCCGGCACCTTGATCAGCACCCAGACAATCAACAGCAAGGTCATCCCGGACATCAATCCGAACGCCATGCGCCAGCCCATGAATCCCCCCAGCCAGGTTCCCAAAGGCACGCCCAGCGACAATGCGATGGGCGCTCCCACCATCGCGACTGCCAATGCGCGTCCCTGCAATTGTGGAGCAACCATCCGTCGCGCATAGCCCGCAATGAGGCTCCAGGCCAGTCCCGCAGAAACGCCGGCAAAAAACCGCGCAATCAACGTAAGCCAATAGTGGGAAGACAGCGCCGTGAGGGTATTGAATACCAGGAAGCCGACAACTGTTAGCAGCAACACCGTCCTGCGGCGCCAGCTTTGCGTGGCAATAGTCAGCGGAATTGCTGCCAGCAATGACCCCAAGGCATAAACGGTCACCATCTGCCCAGCCAAAGATGCCGAAATACCAAGCCCGCTGCTGATCTCGGGCAACAAACCCGCGGGCAATGTCTCAGTCACAATGCAAATGAAACCTGTCATCGCCAGTGCCAGTAATGCTCCAAGCGGAAGTTTCCCGCTCTGCGGCTCATCTGTAGTCATTCGATCACTCCCACTAATATACTGATCGGTATAAATATAGGGAGCGGCCGCAGGGTAGTCAATAACTTATGTATCGATTAGTATTTAAGTAACTCTGGAGGAGATCCGACATGGCACAGATGGGACGCCCGCGCACGTTTGACCGTGACCTGGCAATTACTCAGGCACTGCATTTATTTTGGGAGCATGGATACGATGCGACATCCCTGAGTCAGCTTAAGGCTAATATTGGTGGAGGCATCACCGCGCCGAGCTTTTACGCGGCGTTTGGCTCCAAGCAAGCCTTGTTCAACGAGGTAATGGAGCGCTACCTCACTACGCACGGTCGGGTCACCGACAGCCTGTTTGATACGACCCTGCCACCCAAGGAGGCGATTGAACTCACCCTTCGCCGGTCAGCGAAAATGCAATGTGAGCCCGATCATCCCAAGGGGTGTCTGGTGTCGTTGGGCCTGATGAGCGCTTGCTCGGACGAAAGCAAGGCCATTTCAGAACCTCTCGCACAGGCCAGGCGCTTAACCCGCGCAGGCATGGTTGCCTGTATTGAACGTGCTATCGCTGAGGGCGTGCTACCGGCGACCATTACCCCAGACACCCTCGCCGCGGTGTTCGACAGTTTCCTTCTGGGCTTGTCTACATTGGCGCGCGATGGTCTTCCACATGCCACGCTGGATGCCGCAGTGACTCAAGTGATGGGGATATGGGATAGCCTGTGTATTGTTCCCGACGGTCAATGAGCCAGACTCTCAAACGTCAGGAACCTTCCATGTGGTGATGGGCAACTTCGCCTGCAACTGAACACTTAGGTTCTGCTGACCAGCTTCAATTCATAACCGCCTGCGCAACAGGTGTGGACGTGTCCAATTCCCGTTACGTGCGGTCCCGTCACCAGCATGTCCTCATGCGCGAGCCGCTCCAGCAATCGAACTCTCGTGTCGAGGGCCTGGACTGGGTCCATGTCAAAACCGATGCTCCAATGCGGATAGCGCAATTGCAAGAGTGTCGAATGTATGACATCCCCCCAGATCAGCACACGCTGGCCACCGCTCTCAATCTGGATGCCACTGTGACCTGGCGTATGCCCGTGAAGTGGGATCAAGCTGACGCCAGGAATGACGTGTGCATCGGCAGGTAGTGCCTTGATACGTGGCGCATAGGCCGTCAATGCCGAGTTTGCCAATTTGAACAGGCCAGCCTGCGACATCTGAGGATGTTTTTCAGGAGCCGTCGGGTCGGTCCAGAACGCCAACTCCTCGTGCGAAAGAAAGAGCGTCGCGTTGGGATACAACGCACTACCGTCCTCTTTGATAAGACCGCCAACATGGTCCTCATGCATATGAGAAATAATAACGCCTTGAATCTGGTCAAGCGCGTAGCCAGCAGACAGCAACGCCGCCGATGCTTTTCCGAAGCGAGGTCCCAACTCGCGACCACAACCGGCATCGATCAACCAAAGCTCGTCGTTTTTCTTCAAAAGGAATGCGTTGATCGGCTCAGGAACCGGCCCCGATGCGGGGAGACCTGCACTTTTGAATAATGCAGCCCCCTCTTCCGAGGCCGCGGCTTTAATCATGTCCGTACTGCATAGAAAAATTCCGTCCAGTAACGTGACTAGTGTGAATTCGCCGATAGTGTGCTCTTCAATCATTTCTTTATTCTCCAGATTGACCAGGGTAGGTACGCCGCAAGCGTCTTTACGCTCGCGCTCCAACCTTTGAGTGGTGGGTAAATTGCACGAGCAACGCAGCTGCGGAAGCGATCAAGGCCATGGCCATCACCGCGGTCCAGCCGCCGGACTGCCAGCCGATGCTGCCTGCGGCGGAACCGATGGCGCCGAAGGCGAATTGGGACGCCATGAAAATGGTGTTGAAGCGGCCTCGGGCGGTGCCGGCGAGTGCGAGGATTCGCGACTGGTTGTAGATAAGAGACATCTGCAAACCGGTCGTCATCAGAATGGCTCCGACGCTAAGCCCCACCAGATTCACGAACGCGATCATTACGACAAAGCTCGCCACGACAAGGCCGATACCGACGTGACCGGCGTACTGGCCAGCAAGGCGCAACCCCAGTGGGGCAAGCATCACCCCGCCGAGTGCCACCACGCCGAAGAGCCCCGCAGTCCCACTGTTCAACCCAAACCCAGGGCCTTGCAGCAGGAGCGTGAGAATTGTCCAGAACGCACTGAAGCCGAAGAAAACGAGGCTTTGCACCAGTGCGGCCTGGCGAAGTTCAGCGCCATCGCGCACGACCCCAAACAATGAAACAAGCAACTCAATGTATGAAGCGCGGGATTGCGGTTGGCTGGTTGGAAGTTTCGCCGCGAGCCCTGCAAGCATCATCAGAGAAAGCACAGCGCCCAAGAGGAACATCGCGCGCCAGCTGAAATAGGCGCCCACGAAGCCGCTGATCACCCGAGCCAGCAACACCCCAACAAGCAGCGCGCTGGTGATTGATGCGAGAACTCGTTCCCGACTGCTTGGCGGGGATAATTCAGATGCGAGCGGGATGATGTGCTGGGCAATCGTCGCGAACACCCCAATCATGACGGACGCCATTGCAAGGCTATACAGCTCGGGGGCCGCGCTCGCGCAAAGCGTCGCTACCGTGAGCCCTATGCATTGAATGAGGATGAGCCGTCGACGGTCGATCTTGTCGCCTAGTGGCACCAACAGAACCAAGCCCAACGCGTAACCAATCTGTGTCGCAATCGCGACGAGACTGACCTTGGTACCTATCCCGAAGCCGTCCGCAATCAGTCCGAGCAAAGGCTGGTTGTAATACTGGGTGCCTACTGACAAGCCGGTCGCTGCTGCAAGTAACAGTACAAGCCCCCGGCTCATGCCTGCGCCCTCAGTTTCCTGCTTGAGCTCTATAGATGGGGCGTTCATAACATGATCCTCCAGGCAGCGGGGTGCCGTTACCTGAGGTAAAACTCAGGCAAGCAAAAATTCGGGGTATGTGGTTTGTTGCGCTTACAGCCTTAGCGGCGGCTGAGAGGCATGCCGAACAAAACTCGTTTGTCCGCAGGATTTATCGATACATCATCAAGGCCCAGGTCGGTTCCGGTGCGCCACTCGCGCGGCCGCCCGTCGCACTGATCAGGACGCCCTGCCGCAACGCGGCCTGCCAATGGGTCCTGGAAGACTGTGATCGGCCCTCGCTGCGACTTCCGACCAATTCGTAGTGGACAGCGCGACGCCTTGGTAATCGTCAAGAATTGCTACTTTCATCACGTCACGTTCCTATATCCGATTTGGTCCGCAAGCACGTCTAAACCAAGGCTCCATACCAACGGCTGGGTGCGATGCGTGAGATATTGACCGATCGATACATATCTGACAAATTGCTGTTCGTGATGGCATCTATCTCTGCGAGAGATGTAAATGACAACCCTTCGGACCCTCGATCTAAATCTCCTGCATGTGTTTTCCGTGCTCATGGAGGAGAAAAGTGTCAGTAAGGCCGCTGCACGACTATTTATTGGCCAACCGGGTCTTTCGGGCGCGCTGCGACGCCTGCGAGAGACGTTGGACGATGAGTTGTTTGTACGTGTTGGACGAGGTCTGCAGCCAACGCCCAGGGCACTCGCGATTGCACCGGAGATCGCCAAGGCGTTATCTACCATCGAACACGCAGTGCGGGCGCCAGGGGTGTTCGATCCCGCCACATGGGAAGGTGAATTCCGCATTGGCATGTGTGACAACTTCGAGGTAGCACTACTTGGGGCCCTCGCGGCTCGAATCCGCGAACTCGCACCGCGCTCGCGCGTATTGGCAGTCGCTTCGACGAAGCGCGATTCGGTTCAACTTTTAGAGCAGGGCGCTTACGACGTCAGCGTTTCCGTTCACGAAAACCCACCTTCGTGGCACATGTGTGAGTTGCTATTCCAACAACGTCTTGTCTGCCTTTATGACCCCAGGCAGCTAAAACTGACATTGCCGCTGAGCATCAAAAGCTACGCGAAGGCCCAACATGTCATCGTGTCGTCGGAAGGCGACGGCGCGACAAACTTGGACAGCGTGCTCAGCGCTGCCGGGGTCAGGCGCAACATCGTCGCAGGCGTGTCGAGGCACGCGTCAATTGCGCCGTTATTGCTGTCGGTACCGGCGATTGCAACTGTTCCCGAGATCACGGCTTATTGCATGGCGCCGCTTTACGGCCTTGAGGTCACCGCCGCGCCCTTCGAACTGCCTATGGAGCAAATCTCGATGTTGTATAGGCGCACTGATCAAATGGATGGCCGCTCCATTTGGTTCCGGAATATTCTTAAAGAGGTCATATCAGAGACATTAACAATGTCGCACGACGCTGGATGCAGTCGTGCGACTGTCTTGACTTGATCGCCCCCTCTGGACGTGCAAGGACGCGTATCGCGATGTCTGAGCAATTTCTCCCTAAGCTCTTGCTCAAAGGGTTGTGATAGCTGCCAGCCATCCGGCGATGGTTGGAGAGTATCTAGAAAACCCGGGGCGATTCAGACCTCACCAAAACCAATACGGCAAAAACTTGGGTGTCGGCTCATTGGCCAACTCCAGGTGGTAAGTAACAGAGTTAAAGAAAAACATGTCCAATATAAGGAAGGCGATAGCACCAAAAGAGAAAATCACAAACTCACGATGTGGATGCACGCTGAAACGTGTCACCATCCAAGGCCTAACGGCAACAAGGGCAATCAACCCCATGGACGCACCGAGATAGTTCGGCTGAAGTGGAGTCGTCGCATACAGACCATGAATAAACGCAAGCAGTAACAGTCCAAGGCCAACCACTGGCAGGTTTAAGCAAAACCGCAGCAGTTTTTCTCGGATACTTGCAAAGAGAGCGCTGCGATCCACGAAGATGTAGGCAGCCAACAAGGAAATAGCGGGTGTAATTGAAAGTATGTAACGCGCCTTCTTGGAGCTTGGAATCGTGAACAGTACGATCACCACAAGGAGCCAGCCCGAGAGATACAAGAGCATGTTCGTGGCTGGATCAGGTGAGCGTTCAAAAAAGCACTTCCCCTTCTTGGCGATAACGCTCAAAGCGATAAGAGCTGTTACGCCATAGGTCAGCAAGCCGGCAGAGAAATAGAAGTAATAACGAGGCGCGTGGTCACTGCCAAACCGCCCCAGCCCTTGCATGATCAATACCTCTTGTAAAAACGCGTCTCCACCTTGTACGTAGGCAGCCCATGTCAGCACCGCAATGCCTGTGGCCAGGACCAAGCCTGCCAGCAAGCAAAACACAACCAGCATGCGCCATTGCTTGCTCAAAAAATAATAAGCGGCGACCACACTGGCGGGGCCGATCAGACCAATGGGGCCACGAAATGCAAAGCCCAGCGCAAGGCCTGCGAGCACAAGCAGCAAGCGGAAACGTTGTTTGTATACCTCTCCCGTGTAGGCCAGATAAAAACACACCACTGTAAAAAGCGCGGGGTATATATCCAGTGCCAAGGAGTTTACGCCGTCCAGAAATGACCAGGTGAACAGGGCAAACACAACACCATATGCGCCCCATTTTTTCTCATGCAATGCACCGAGCTTGTAAACAAACACCAGCATCAAGGCCGCGGCAACACAGAAGGGAAGGCCCATTGAAAGAATCGATACACGACCAAACGGCAAAGAAACCAGATAAACAAGGAGCGTATTGATCACCGTGTAATCGGGATATGGCCGCAGATCATCCGCAATTGGAAACAGCGTCACCCCATGCGCGAGCATATATTGAGCAAAATCGACAAAGCGCGTTGTGTAATTGAGCACAGCAGGCTTGTATTGCAGCACTGCAAACACGAGGAATGTCAATATAAAAATAAATGAGCATGGCTTTTTTACAGCCATTTCCTTTAGCACTTTCATGTGGACCTACTATCCCAAAAAACTCGCAGGCTAGCATTTTGCTTTTTGCGCCATCCAGACAAAAACAGTGAAAACTTGTTAAACACATGCGACCTATTGACTCAACTAATCAACTAGCATGCGAGTTCTGAACATCAGCTGAACACACTCTAAAAACATGCAAACAGCCCAGCGCTGGTATTGACTCTCTCACCAATAAACTCTATGGATTCGCCAATTTCGAACTATCGAGCACGGACTAGCACGTACATCGGCGTCATGTTGCATCCAGGGAAATCCCCCGCCGTCGGGTGATATTCGTCATTGCCCGTGTTGTAACCCACCGCACGGTCTATGGCAGCGCCGACCACCGTGGGCTCCAGATCATCAAGATAGAACGGGCCCTCCAGGCCAATGCATCACCAGCTCACAATCATCGGCAACCCGGGACGGAAATCGTGTGCCTGGCCGCTGGCGCCATGATCGATTTCCAGTAAGAGCAGGTGTTCATCACCCTGAACAATTTCAAATCCTTTCAGCTGGTTTGCGCAGGTGGCAGCGGTCGAAAACGCGTGGTGGTCGGGCGTGATAACGCGCAACGATGTCATCTCGCGAAAGCCGTTGGGATGTTCAAACGGCTGCGCTCGCTCAGCAGGCGCCTCATCTGGCCTCTTGGCAAACGAAAGAAAAAACCACATCGGTTCGGATATCGGCGCATGCCCTACGTCGACTTTCAGCGCGGCGGGTAAGTAAACAGGTCGATATTCCCAGACCGGAAACAGTGGCTTCTCGTCGACGCTGGAGGGTCTGAAGCAAATGCCAAAGGGCGAAGCGAGCCCATCCGTACACGTGAGGCGGTCAAAGAGTTGGGTTGGCGCGGTTAACGGACTTTGAGCTTCCAACTCATCGGTGAGATGCAAAAGCTCAATGAATGAGTTTCGCCAGAAGAACCTTCTATTGGCCGTGCCTTGGCCGGGGTGGACGTTTGGCGTCCCTTCAGCAAGCCCGAGGGCTTTCAACGCATCAGCGCCTTGGCCGTCATCATTCACACAAATAAAGATGTGATCCACTTCCATCGTTAATTCCCTTTAATCCCAGGCGTTGATTGCCCAACTATGCGGCCACAGGTTAACAACCTCACTCGCCCGCTGCATCGGTGCGTAATTGCATGGACTTGGCCACCCGTTTGCATTCGACTTAACCAGTCGTTTGCATCGAATTTGACCAGCGCACTGGGTGGCCTTGACCGGCAAAAAACGTCCAATAGCTGCCGGTGACGAGAAACTGAGCTCAAAGACATAGACTGGTCGTAGACACCGATTCCGTAACTCCGTAATGTGCGCAGAAGTCACACCCCTTTGCATCCCCGCTATATGTCGCATTGCTATGCACGACACTCACGTGGATCAAGGAGTGAAGCAAGAACAATAAGCGTCATTAGAAACAAATGACGCAAAAATTCACCCCACCTATATCGCCAATATTAGCAGTGAGCCAAATGAAAAGTTACTGGACACCCACAAAAATCATCGGCTGTTTCGGTATTGCTTTTACTGTTATGGCGGCAACTACAAGCTATGTAGGTGCAAACAACCCAATATTGACATTAAACGAGAATCAAATTCTTTATCTATTTTCAACTTCAGCGCAAGTTTTAGCTGGGGTCTATGGACTAACTCTCACAGGCTTCATATTTTTCCGCAACGAGCTAAGTCGCGAAGAGATTGAAGATGAAACTTTAGTTGAGACTGTAGAGAGCCTCAAAAGCAGATACTTCACTTTGTTGCTATTTGTAACTCTATCTTCCGTTGCTACCTTGCTACTCTCAAACTTGGCTATATCATACGAGGGCGCGGGAACATCGTTTAGTACGATAATTATAAATTCAGCTCAATCCGCTTTTATAACAACGTTGCTGGCCGTGACCTATTTTATTTTTGAAGTCATATCACCCAAACGAATTGAAAGAGAAAGCAGGAAGCTTCAGAGCCAGGTGGACCCTGCAAGAGAGGAAGCGAACAAAGGAAGTCTTGAAGAATTCTTGAAAAACTATAATCAAATTGAAGAAATCATCGCCAAGTACGGCTCAATATATCAAACAGCATCTTCAATAGGATACACCAGTCGACCTCGCCGACATATTTCCAATGCAAAACTAACCGAAATACTTTTCCGAAATGAAAAGATTAGTGAGTCGCTATATGGAGAAATCCGGGCTCTAATAACTCTCCGCAACTCGATAATTCATGGTGCAGAACCGGTTGTCAGTGATCACGTTGTGATTAACTCCTCAATTATTTTGAATGAGCTACAGAAAGAATTGGACCTAAGTATTTGACGACTAGCTGGCGTCTCTTCGTTCAATAGGGACGGCCTAAAGCCAGCCCCTTAACCAAACTTCATACAATGCCTGCAGTTGGCCGATTACTGCCTATCGCGAGGGGACTGAAGTCGGCCAAAAGCAGATGAATGTCATTTGCAGAAAAGCTGATATCGCTTATCGTCCAAGCACTATGATCAATACGATTACTTCAAAGAAAAACAGCGTGGACTGCACCGCTGGTCGCTGTGGCTGCAAAAAATGTTTTTGAGGCAGAGTAAGCAGTTGTTGATATGAGGAGTGAACAGCGAGAGCCCACCGATTTAAAGGTGAGCCCTCTCGGAGTTTACAACATGTCAGCTAATAGCTTAGAAACTGGATCCGCTTTTTTTCTTTTTACGTCTTTGATATAAGCCGCTCTAAGTTTGCTACACATATTTTTACACCATTTTTGGCTTTTTAAGTCACGCTTGTAGTCGAATCCGTCTTCATTATCGCGAAGCTCGTCTACTTCTGCGTTAAGATCAGAGACTGTAGTGTTTGCCAGCGCAGTAAAAACATCCAAAAACTCTTGTAACTTACCATTGTCAAGCACTGTTTTAATGTTGTTGAGTACGTTTTTTCCAACGGGATCGTCTTTGATTATTTCGGAGACTACATAGCCTAAGAAATACCTTGTTAAGGTATAGTTTCCGAATAGTTGATCGTCAAACGAATCAAGAGTGTCTTTAATTGCGTCAAGAGCCAAATAAAGGCCAATGATTTTAGCCCCGGTTACATCCGACCTTCCAAAAATTTTAGAGTAAGAATCATCCATAACCTTATATTTCTGGTGACAGCTCCAAGGCTCACCTAAGTCTAGCGCCAGGAGAGCGAGTCCTGCATTTTCGTTGGATATAATTGTAGAGCCTTTTAGTACAACTTCGCCCTGTTTAACCTGTAGTGAGTATTTTCCGCTTTTATCTAACGAGACTTCTTTTTTTAATCGTTGTTGTATGCCGTGATTAGATCGCATATCCCGCGCTTTAATGGCGTTTTGGTTGTTGCTGTTTTGTGTGATTTTGTCTGTTAAAACCTCATCACCACCAAGTGCTATGACTTTTACTAAAACTTTCAGGTCTGCAGATATGCTCGATTTGGCGTTGAGTAAAGAGGTTAGGCTTTGGGCGCCGTTAACCACCATATATTTCGTTACCGATAATTTATCCTCGCTTTCTGCTTCCATATGATCACATAACACAGTTATGCCATTATGGTAAAGCGGGAAATTCTTATGTTCTTTTTTGTCTTTTATACTTGAGAGCAGGCTTTTGTTGACCTTGGTATTTCCAAGCGAAAACCGTACGTTTCTACTAAAAAGACTACTGTCAGAAATACCTTTCATATGGGTTAACTGAAGCGCATTGGCAAGAAATATTTTTGCCGTGACTCCATCGCTGGTTTGATAATCAATGATTTCTGTATCTGAAGTGTTGAATTCAAAAGTGTCATTTACGCCAGCGTCTGCATCAATATCGATGAAGTCGGCTACGATTTTGTTTGCGTCATACACTGTGATGTCGCTAACATTTTTTAGATAGTCAATGCCCTCGCTGTTGAGGCTGGCATTTGTACAAAAAACACCTTCAACTGAGTATCCGGCTTCAATTTTTTCCTTCAGATTAATTCGCCGAATCGTTGCTTTAAGTCCCTCGTGAGCTTTTCCTGCAAGAAGGGTGTCAATAGTTTCAGGCGTTTGGAACTGAGCCAGTGTGCCAGTAAATTCCTTTAGGTCAGTATCGCCAAGTGTGGATTTGTCGGAATTTTTAAACTTTGACTGGAATATATATATTGTTTCAAGCGTGTCATTTATAAGTAGCGCATCCACACCCTTATCTTGTTTCATGTCTACACATGCATCGTCAGCGTCTTGAGCGTCCAATCTGAAAATATTTTCAAGAATCCATTTTAGAAACTGCATAGTCTCAGTTGGGGACCTTTTTGCATAAGGCTTTAGATGTTTGCTGGTAAGAATTTGAAATTTTAAATCATTAATATCCATATATTCCCCGCCTGATTTAAATTAAAGAAAATCACATCTTGCAGTATTGAAATTCTTAAAGTCAATAAAAATTTTGCGCTAATCAAATTTGCATTAGATGTTTCAAATATGACTTCCTAATGCGCTAATTGACGTAAGGCTAGCTGTGGGTTGTCAATGAGAAATTTCTTGAAAAGCCATAGGAAGTCAAACCTTTACAATTTTAAATTCCCTGATTCCATTCTAACGTCGTGAATATAAGATACAATTTTGCTTGCGGTCTGCGTGAATTTTTTTGAACCGACACTCACTAGCTGGCAAGTATTACTAAGCCATATTCACCTCTATTTATCGCGTCGTCACGTGAATCTGGCCGGCTATTTTCCTAGATTTCCCCTTAGACTGGCAGCAATAAAGCAGCTAGTTAGACGATAGCCTAACGCCAGTAAGACACGCAACGTCCAAAAGGCTAGAAGCAGCCGACTAAATCGGATGGTGCCCGCCAGAAGCCGTTAGTCATTTCATCACCCCAAAATTCGTAGGCACTGTGCGACCGAGATTGGCCAGATGCTGCGGTTCGCGAACGGCGGCTGAGGGTCGATTGTGTTGAAAAAGTCGGTTTTCTCAAACTGCCGAAAAATTGATCGGTGAAAGCTCCTTCTTGCACGCTGCTACGTGAATTCTCAGTTCGAATGCTTCTGCGGAAATTCTGGATTTCAATCTCAGGCGCTTATTTTTTTCCATGGAAACTAAGGCCGATTTTTTCAACAGAATCGGCCGACTTCTGCCAGTCAAGGCCCCCCAGTGTGCAGGTCAAACCCTATGCAAACGACTGGGCAAGTGGAATGCAAATGGGTGGTCAGGTGGAGTGCAATTACCCAGCATCGGATCAACTCATGTCCAGTTCGAGCAATTGACTGGCCATGCGCAGGAAGTTGGCAAGCGTCGGTGTCGTATCGTCGCGGCGGTAAACCAGGCCGGTTTCCAGATGTGGCGCATTTTCCTCCAAAGCGAGATAGCACCCCCCCGAGCGAGCGAGATGGCGCAATGACGCCGGCACCAGCGCGATGCCCATGCCTGCCGATACCAAGCTAATGATCGTCTGCATCTGAATAGCGTGCTGGGCAATATGCAGGCTACCGCCGCACGCGGCGTAGTAGCCGGTGACCAGGTCATAGAACGCCGGTGCCGCACGCCTGGGAAAGACCACCAGCGGGCAAGATATCATCGCGTCCGAAGATAACCGGCCCTCCACATCGACCAGGCGCCCGTCCGCCATCCACGCTTGCGGCACAGCGGCAATCAGTGGCTCGACGACCAAAGACCGGTAGGCCAATTGATCGGGGATCGTGGCCCACGGGTTGGCAATGACAATGCCTGCGTGCCCCTTGCCCTCGAGCAGCGCAGCGATCTGAAGATCACTGGTAGCCTCCATCAACGAAAGCTCCACCGCCGGGTACAGGCTGCGGAACCGTTGGACCAGCACGGGAAGAATGCTGTAGTCAGCGGTACTGACAAACGACAGTTCCAACCCGCCGGCATCGCCGCGAAGGATGGCTTGCGCTGTATGACCCAGCGCATCGATAGCCCCCAGCGCGGCCCGCACCTGAGGTAGCCATTGCTCGGCGAACGGGGTCAGCGCCACGCTGCGTTTGGTCCGTACAAACAGCGAGGCACCGACTTCGCGCTCCAGCGCCATGATCGACTGGCTCAACGGCGGCTGGGTCATGCACAGGCGTTGCGCTGCCAGGCTGAAATGCAAAGTCTGGGCGACAGCGACAAAATGCCTGAGCTGGCGAACATCCATTTCTTATACCTCCAGAGACTTAATAATCATTAAATAATATATTTCACAGCCTTCCAACCGATCTTTAGCCTGAGTCCATACCGTCAGCCCAGGAGGACTCAATGCCCGCTTATCGTTCGAGAACCACTACCCATGGCCGCAACATGGCCGGTGCCCGCAGCCTGTGGCGCGCCACAGGCATGACCGATGACGACTTCGGCAAACCCATCATTGCCATCGCCAACAGCTTTACGCAGTTTGTTCCAGGCCACGTACACCTCAAGGACCTCGGCCAACTGGTTGCCGGCGAAGTGATGGCGGCCGGTGGCGTGGCGAAGGAGTTCAACACCATCGCCGTCGACGACGGTATCGCCATGGGCCATGACGGCATGCTCTATTCACTGCCCTCGCGGGAACTGATCGCCGATGCCGTTGAATACATGGTCAACGCGCATTGCGCCGATGCGCTGGTGTGCATCTCCAACTGCGACAAAATCACCCCCGGCATGTTGATGGCTGCCATGCGCCTAAACATTCCGACCGTGTTCGTTTCTGGCGGGGCGATGGAGGCTGGGAAAGCGGTAATCAAAGGCACGCGCCAGTCTCTGGACCTGATCGACGCGATGGTGATCGCCGCCGACGACGCCTATAGCGACGAGGAAGTCGCGGCGGTCGAACGCGCCGCCTGCCCCACCTGCGGCTCATGCTCCGGCATGTTCACCGCCAACTCAATGAACTGCCTGACAGAAGCGCTTGGCCTGGCATTGCCCGGCAATGGTACGGTGCTGGCGACTCATGTTGAGCGTGAGGGCTTGTTTCGCCAGAGCGGGCGGCTGATCGTCGAGTTAGCCAAGCGTTGGTATGAACAGGACGACGCACGCGCGTTGCCGCGCAACATTGCCAACCGCGCGGCGTTTGCAAACGCCATGAGCCTGGACATCGCCATGGGCGGCTCGACCAACACGGTCCTTCACCTGTTGGCAGCTGCGCGCGAAGGCGGCGTGGCGTTCAACATGGCCGACATTGACCGGCTGTCTCGCCAAGTCCCGTGGCTGTGCAAAGTCGCGCCCGCCTGCAGCGATGTACACATCGAGAACGTGCATCGCGCCGGTGGCATCATGGCGATCCTTGGCGAGTTGGACCGCGCAGGCTTGATCGACACAAGCCTGCCGACAATCCACGCGCCCACCTTGAAAGATGCGCTGGATCGCTGGGACATCGCCCGTAGCCCAGACCAGCAAGTGCAGACATTTTTCCGCGCAGCGCCAGGCAATGCCCTCACCCAGCGAGCCTTCAGTCAGTCAGCGCGCTGGGATGACCTGGACACAGACCGGTCAACGGGCGCGATCCGATGCGCTGAACAGGCTTTCAGCAAGGACGGCGGCCTCGCGGTGCTGTTTGGCAACTTGGCGCCGGAGGGCTGTATCGTCAAAACAGCCAGCGTCGCCCCCTCCATGTTGGTGTTCGAAGGCAAAGCGGTGGTTTTCGAAAGTCAGGAGGCGGCGGTGGCTGGCATCCTTGGCGACCAGGTGGTGCCTGGCGATGTGGTGGTCATCCGCTACGAAGGCCCCAAGGGCGGCCCTGGCATGCAGGAAATGCTCTACCCCACCAGCTATCTCAAATCCAAAGCGCTGGCCAAGTCCTGCGCGCTTTTGACCGACGGGCGATTTTCGGGCGGCAGCTCGGGCCTGTCCATCGGCCATGTCTCACCGGAAGCGGCGGAAGGTGGACTGATAGGCCTGGTGGAAACAGGGGACGTGATCAAGATCGATATTCCCAACCGTTCCGTTGAACTGAGGGTCGATGAGGCAACGTTGAACCAGCGTTACCACTCGATGGATGCCAAGGAAGGGCAAGCCTGGCAGCCCGCCGCACGGGCGCGAAAAGTGTCGGCGGCACTTCAGGCCTACGCGGCACTGACATCGAACGCGGCTCGTGGTGCGGTCAGGGATGTGACGCAGGTTCAGCATCGAGCTGGCGGCAGGCGAGCATCCCCCCCTGCCCCACCGCGAATCGCAACACTACCGCCAACCGTTTTTCTCGACAGGGACTGAAACAACCGACGGTTCGACCGGGGGACGAATAAGCGTACAGGTGCCCGCTTTCTGGCGGGCGCCTATCGTTAGTCAGCGAGATGTCCGTATCCGGCTGCACGGGTGAAGTCGGCCAAATGCCAGATATCACCGTTCGCCCCCCACGTTCCGTCGACAACCTCCTCGATCTGTATCGAGCTCAGCAACCGGCGCTGATCCCCCGCCGCCAGGTTCGATTGTAGGGCGCCATGCAGTTCACTCACGTAGCGCTGGCGCATCGGTGCATCAAGGACGCCGGCGGGCACCTTGACGATGACCATGCACGGGACAACCTGGGCATGAGGAGCAACGCCTCCGCACAGCCATTGATCGGCCTGCACTTCCTCAATCAACACCCAGCACAACATACGTTGCTGAGGGGCATCGCCCATGTGTTCATTAATCATCGCCACGTCGCTCACGCTTCGAAGCAACTGGTGGCGCTGTGGCAGGTTGAATGCGCCGGTAGGCACCTTGATCAGGATGTTTGGCATGGCGAAACCTCGCGGTTAACTGGAGGCGCCATTGGGCCAGCTATCCCTTCCCTCGATAAGTGACCGATTCGTCTTCTTTCGGGCATAATCGGACAATGTACGATTTCACTGTCCTCGTCTTTCCCGGGGCGTTCGCCTCGAGCGTCGCAGCCACCCTGGACATCCTCGGCACCGCCGCAATACTTGCGCAGCGCCGCGGCCTTGCCGTGCCGCGCTGGCGCGTGTGTGGGCCGCAGCCAGAGTTGATTACGCTGGGCCAAGGCATGCTGCTGCAGGTTGACGCGCTGACCACAGATGTCGAGGACAACTCCTGCTGGGTCATTCCGGGCCTTGGCATCAGCGACTTCGACGTGCTGCGGCAGCGGCTTGAGGAAGACGTGGTCCTTCAGACCCTGCCAGCGCTGAAGGCACATGTGAATCAAGGCAAGGAGATTGCCGCCTCATGCTCGGCGGTCTTTCTCCTGCATGCCGCAGGGTTGCTCACGGGGCGACGGGTGACGACTTCCTGGTGGCTCGCCCCTTGGCTGTCGAGCATGGCGCCTGACTGCATTGTCGACCCCAACGTCATGGTGCTCCGCGATCCGCCGCTGACGACCGCCGGTGCAGCCTTCGCACAAACCGACTTGATGCTGCACCTGCTGCGCAGACGTCTGTCGCCGGAACTCGCCGACGCGGTGGGCAAGGCCCTGCTGCTCGATGGCCGGCAATTGCAGTCCCCCTTCATCAACCCGGCAATCATGGCCCAGGGCAATACGCTGGTCGCCAACCTCACCGCCTACATCGAAGCACGCCTGCCCCATCCGCCCAGTGTGCCGAGCCTTGCGGCATACGTCGGCATGTCTGAGCGAACGCTGTCGCGGCACCTTCGAAAAGCAACCGGTCTTTCAACTCGCAATCTGATCCAACGCGTGCAATTGAACAGAGC
Organism: Pseudomonas sp. Pse79; assembly: GCF_024519615.1. Taxonomy (NCBI): domain Bacteria; kingdom Pseudomonadati; phylum Pseudomonadota; class Gammaproteobacteria; order Pseudomonadales; family Pseudomonadaceae; genus Pseudomonas; species Pseudomonas sp. Pse79. The sequence goes on along the minus strand of NZ_JALJRR010000012.1, from coordinate 55,122 downwards.
CCGCGTGCTGCTGGAAACCAGCAGGTACTCCGTTGAATCTATCGCCGCGCAGGTGGGATACCAAGATGCCACGGCCCTGCGGCGACTCATGCGCCGCCTGTTGAACGCCTCGCCCAAACAACTGCGCCAGCGAGTTCTAACCGCTGGCAGCCCTTGAGTGCCGCACTCCTCCGCTGCACGGCGCCTCACTCAATCCGGTCAGCCATGCACCCAAACCGCTGACGCATGCCCGCGCTGGCCGCGGGTCCGGCCTGCACGCTGCACTGGTCCAGGGGCACAAGACGGCCATCGGCGATATCCGCCATCACCGGCAGCACCGGCCGCCCCGTCTCCCGCTCGACAATCTGCACGCTTTCCCCTTCTGGCGCGTAATGGCGATTGCCCCAGGCCACGAAGGCCATGAGCACCACGCGGAAATCTTCGCCCTTGGCCGTCGGCACGTACTGGTAGCGCAACGGGCGCTGACTGTAAGGCTGACGCTCGAGCAGGCCCGCGACGGTTTCGTCATGGGTGAAGGCGCCGGCCTGTTGGTCATCGAAGAGTTGCAACATGCCTTGGCACGCGGCGCCACACCCATCGCCGAGCTGGTGGGCTATGGCACCAGCGCCGACGCGTACCACATGACCGCCGGGCCCGAAGATGGCGACGGCGCCCGCCGCGCCATGCAACAGGCATTGCGCCAAGCCGGCGTGGACGCATCCCAGGTTCAGCACCTGAATGCCCACGCCACCTCGACCCCGGTGGGCGACAAAGGCGAACTCGCGGCAATCAAAGCCCTGTTCGGCACAGACAGCGGCCTTGCGATCAGTTCGACCAAGTCCGCCACTGGCCACCTGCTGGGCGCTGCGGGGGGGATCGAGGCGATCTTCACCGTACTTGCGCTGCGCGATCAGGTAGTTCCGGCAACACTCAATCTGCAAACTCCGGATGCCGCTGCCGAAGGCCTGAACCTGATTCGCGGCCAGGCCCAGCACCTGCCCATGGAATATGCGCTGTCCAATGGCTTCGGTTTCGGCGGGGTCAACGCCAGCGTGCTGTTCCGACGCTGGATCTAAAACCGGATATTGCGTCCGGCTTCAGTGCGGTTGAGGTCTCGGCACCGAGAGGTCGAGACCTCAACATCGGGTGCCGCCAAGCTCCCCGCTGAGCGCTGGATGGCTATGCCGCAATGGTGAACGAAGCTCAGCTCGTGCGAAACTTCACCGACTCACGAATCACGAACGGTGTTGAAATGGTGCGTTTGCTTGCTGTCTCGGGAAGTCTGCGTCAGGCCTCTTCCAACTCAATTTTGCTACGCGCAGTTGAGCATCTATGCCCCGAAGGGGTACAGGTCGCACATTACGAAGGCATCGCTGAATTGCCTCACTTCAACCCGGACCTGCTCGAGGATCCCCCCGAGTCAGTCTTGGCGTTGCGCGCAATTATCGGGCAGGCGGATGGGCTGTTGGTTTCGTGCCCCGAGTACGCTCGAGGTATTCCCGGCGCATTCAAGAACATGCTCGATTGGCTGGTGAGCAGTGAAGAGTTTCCGGGCAAGCCTGTCGCGCTGTTCAACGCATCGCCCAGAGCCAGCCACGCGCAAGCGGCATTGCGGCTGGTCCTGGAAACGATGTCGGCGAGCATCATCGAGCAAGCTTCAATCACGGTTAACCTCCTGTCCAGCCAGTCGAGCGCCGAGGGCATTGCCGCCGACCCGGTGATGGGCCCGTTGATCAGTACTGCGCTCGGCGCGTTTAAACGGCGTCTCGAAACTCAGGAGCCTTGAGGCTCCAACATCGCTTGTCGAGTGGTTGCCCGCACGCGTTGATTGCCAACGCTGGCCGCCAGTGCATTCACTGGCTGGCTCTGGCGTGAACCCACGCGTTTATCGTTTCAAGGGCGCCTGGTGCGTAGGCATGGCGACTTTCCATGAGGAACCTCATCGTGGTGAACCAGGACCATTCGCTGGTGAGTTGCGTGTTGTAAGCCGCCGCCTTGAGCAGCCCATGGGTTGCATCCGGTATGACTTCAATCCGGTTGGCGGGATGGTTGCCGCCGAGCGCCTTTCGGTAGAGGGCTGCGCTGGCTTCGGGATCGACATTCAGATCGTCCGCGCCCCACAGCGCAAGCAGTGGAATGTCGAGTTTTTCTAAGGCACCGGTTGCATCTTCGTGAAGATTGCGCCGCACAAACGCCCATCGCTCTGCACTCATGCCGTCCAGAAGGGCAACCGGCGGCACCTGCGCGGAGGCGAACAAACGCTCATCGGCGGCGGCGATCCGAGCCATCGTTGCGTCGATGTCGGGCTCGGACATCCCCGTGCGTTGCAACCGTGTCCGCGTGTAATAGTCACCTTGCCGTTGCCAGGATACCGCGCCGCCGACAAGCACCAGAAAGTCCGCATCCCCCGACGCCAGGCGGGGCAGTACCCAGCCGGCTTGTGAAAACCCAAGCGCACCGACAGGGATTGCTGGCAACTTACTGCGCAGGGCAGACAACGCGCTGCGCACGTCCACGTAGCGGTCCGTCATCGACTGGCTGAGCCAATTCCCCGGCGAATCCCCAACGCCCGGTTTATCCCACGAAACAACCGCAATGCCGGCATCGAGAAGCGCGTTGATGAGTGGATCGTAACCCTGCTGCGACGTGCGATCCTGGGGGCCATCCCCGTGAACCAGAACCACTGCCGCTGTTGCTGCGTGGTCGGGCAGCCAGAGCGTGCCGGCCAGGCGCAGCCCATTTGCGTCGAAAGCAAACGGTTCGCTGGCTCTGCGATCCAGACCATAAGTGTCTAGCCGCGCGAGAACAAGCAACGCGATAGCCACGATGAGACAAACGACGGCAATCAACTTTACGCGGTAACGTTTCATCCAGATTTCTTTATGCATAGTCACTCCTTTTTTTCCTTTCAAGAGTCCCGGCTGACAGGCCCGAATCTCAGTGCCAATCCCTGACGCAGTGCATGCATTTCGCAACGCCCCGTAGCGCCCTAGCGGCGCTGCTGGCTTCTCGGACGATTAACTGAACTGGCTCGCAAGCATTTCCCTGACAGCCCCGACCAAGGGCGATTCGCCAGGACGAGGGGGCAACAGGCTGAACTCAACATCCGGCAATCCCGGTAAATGGTGCGCCGACTGGCAGACCTGCGCGCCCATCGGTACTGCGGACGCATTCAGACAAGCGACGCCCAAACCTGCCAATAACGCTGATTGCAGCCCCGCGACGCCGGACGCCGAATGCGCAACCACATAAGGCACCTCGTGAGCCTCCAAGGTCTCTCTGGCGAGGCGCTGCAGGCTGCACCCCTGCGGCAGTACCAAAAGTGGCAACGGGGTGTTTTCCTCCCGCTCAGCCTCGAACCCCGCGACCGACACCCAACGCAACGCCTCCCGTCGCACCGGCAAGCCCTCAGGCAGGCTGCGCCCGTCGAGAATTCGCATGGAAAGGCCGATATCGAATTCATCCGAATCCGCCCCGCTCTCGATTTGCATGCTCTTGCGTACCGACACATGCAGGCGAAGGTGCGGATAGCGCACTCGCAGTTTCTTCAACAGGTCGGCGATCGAGCTGGGCAGAAAGTAGTCGGTGATGGCCAGCCGCAACTCGCCGACAAAGGTCACGCCACGCACGCTTTCAAGGGCACGCTCACTCAAGGCGAGCATGTCGCGTGTGTGGACCAATAAGCGTTCGCCAGCCGGTGTCGGCCTGACGCCTTTTTTACCCCGCTCCAGCAACGTAACCCCAGTGAAGGCCTCGAGCTTGCGCAATTGCTCGCTTAACGCCGACTGCGACCGACACAACTTAGGCGCCGCCTGCGCGAGGCTGCCTGACTCCATCGCAACGGCGAAGGCTCGCAAAAGTTCGAGATCAAAGGGGCGCATGCTCATCCTGCCGTTTTTCCGAAGGATACGATCATATCTTCCGGCTTTTCAGCACTCAAGCCACTCCTTACTCTGAGCCAGACATTTACTTCCGACGAGGACTCCAACATGCCCGGCATCACACTCAAAATCTCTGGCCAACCTGACCTTGCGCGAGTCCAGGGGATCGTTTCCCAGCTCACCGCGCTAACCTGCGATGTGCTGGAGAAACGCCCGGAGCAGACGCTGGTGATGGTGCATTTCGTGCCTCATGAGCAATGGTTCATCAACAGTTGCTCGCTGGCCGAACTGGGTTACAACTCGTTCCGCCTGGAGGTCACCATCACCGATGAGACAAACACCAAAGCGCAGAAGGCGCGCTTTCAGCGTGAGGCGTTCGCGCTATTGGCCGAGGAAATCGGCAACCTGCATCCACACTCCAACATCCACCTCATCGATTGCCGGGCCAGTGCGTATGGATATGGCGGCGTGAGCCAGGAATATAAACATCACCATCCCTGAGCCCCAAACCCGCGACACCGGGAATGACGCGTGACCGAAGACGAGTCTTCCGATCGGTTGAGGCCGTTGAGCATCACGCGGTCTTTCCTCGCACTTCTAGGCAGCCCCGAACGCTCCCGGCGCCTGCCGAACTGACACGACTCAACCTCGTACAGTTCGGCAATCGCTCGTGGATCAGTGCTCAGCAATGGAGGGCGCGTTCATAGGCGGCCAACACGGCCTCATGCATGGCTTCGGACATCGTCGGGTGCGGCAGGATGCTTTCGATCAGTTCGGCCTCGGTGGTCTCCAGGCCTCGCGCGATGGTGTAGCCCTGGATCATTTCGGTGACCTCCTCGCCGACCATATGCGCGCCGAGCAACTCGCCGCTGTCTGCGTCGAACACCACTTTGACGAAGCCCTCCGTGGCGCCCATGGCAATCGCCTTGCCGTTGGCGGCGAAGGGGAACTTGCCGACCTTGAGGGTCTTGCCGGCACTGCGCGCCTGGGCTTCGGTGTAGCCGACACTGGCGACTTGCGGGTGGCTGTAGGTACAGGCCGGCACGCTGCGGGGGTCCAGTGGGTGGGGGTTCTGACCGGCGATCTTCTCGACACAGATCACGGCTTCGTGGCTGGCCTTGTGCGCCAGCCACGGCGCCCCGGCCAGATCACCAATGGCGTAGACACCCGGCTCGCCCGTGCGGCAGAACTCATCCACTAACACATGGGTGTGCTGCACCTTGACCCCTGTGCCCTCCAGCCCCAGCTCCTCGACATTGCCGACAATGCCCGCGGCCACCAACACCACGTCAGCCTGCAGCGTCTCGTTGCTGTTGCCTTCGAGGCGCAACTGCACGGCGCCCTGCTCCACCTTGCTACCTTGCAGCGCACAGCCGGTGTACAGGCGGATACCGTCGCGAACCAGGGCCTGCGCCACATGGGCGCTGACCTCGTGGTCTTCTACCGGGAGGATCCGCTCCGCCATTTCCACCACGCTGACCTGGGCGCCCAGCGCGTGATAGAAACTGGCGAACTCGATCCCGATCGCACCGCCGCCGATGATCACCAGCCGCTTGGGTACGCTGTCCGGCACCAACGCCTGGCGGTAGCTCCAGAAATGCCTGCCATCCGGCTCCATGCCCGGCAGCACTCGGGCCCGGGCCCCGGTGGCAAGAATAATATGCGGCGCATTCAGGCTCAGCTCGCCTTGCTCCCCACTGACTTTCAGGCGCTGCGGCCCATCCAGCCGCGCATGCCCATTGAACACCTGGACGCGGTGCTTTTTCATCAACCCGCTGACCCCACGGTGCAACTGGGCGGCGACATCGCGGGAGCGCTTGACGATGGCCTTCAGGTCCGGCCTGGCCGGCCCGACCTCAATACCAAAACTGCCCGCGCTGCCGATCAGGCGCAACACGTCGGCACTGCGCAACAGGGCCTTCGTCGGAATGCAGCCCCAGTTCAGGCAGACCCCACCCAGTTGCGCCTTTTCCACCAACGCCGTGCGCAGCCCCAACTGGCTGGCGCGAATGGCCGCCACGTAACCGCCGGGGCCGCCACCGACGACGATCAGATCAAATTTCATTTCGCTCATGGGTACTCTCTCAAATCAGCATGCCCAGCGGGTTTTCCATCAGGCCCTTGAACACCGCCAACCATTGCGCAGCGAGTGCGCCATCCACGGCCCGATGATCCACCGACAACGTGCAACGCAGTACCGCACCGACCTTCAGCTCACCGTTTTCAACCACCGGTTTTTGCTGCGTCGCACCCACCGCCAGAATCGCGGCGTGGGGTGGATTGATGATCGCGCTGAACTGCTCGACGCCGAACATCCCCAGGTTGCTGATGGTGAAACTGCCGCCCTGGTATTCCTCGGGGCGCAGACGTCCGTCGCGGGCGCGCCCGGCCAACTCCGCCACCTGCGCGCTGATCTGCGAAAGGGCCTTGCTGTCGGCATTGCGCACCACGGGGGTGATCAGGCCGCTCTCGGTGGACACCGCCACGCAGACATCCGCCTGGTGGTAGCGGCGCAGCGCCGTCTCGGTCCAGGTCACATTCATCGCCGGTACTTGCTGGAGGGCGACAGCCGCCGCCTTGACGATGAAGTCGTTGATCGAAATCTTCCTCGCTGCGGTACGGTTGACCTGCTCGCGCAGGGCCAGCAGAGGTTCCATCCGGCATTCCACATCAAGATAGAAATGCGGGACCGTGGCCTTGCTCTCCACCAGGCGGCGGGCAATGGTCTTGCGCATGCTGCTGTGGGGGATTTCATCAAAGTCGACGGTCGACACGGGCGTCGGTGCGGCCACCGCAGCGGCAACGGCGACCGCCTCGACGTCGCGTTTGACGATGCGCCCGTTCGGCCCGCTGCCCTTGAGGCTCGCCAGGTCAAGCCCCTTGGCCGCTGCCAGGCGGCGGGCCAGAGGGCTGGCGAAGATCCGCCCGCTGTGCGCGTCAATCGCAGGCGCCACCTCGGCCCGAGGCTGGAGCACCGGTGCGTCATCCACCACCGGCTCATTGGCCGCCGCCAGCGCACCGGCCTTGGCCAACAGCGCGGCAATGTCGACATCGGTTTCGCCTCTGGCAAACAGCACCCCGATCGGCGCGCCCACTTCCACTTCGCGCCCCGGTTCGACCAGGATCTTGCCCAGCACCGCATCTTCCTCGGCGGCCAGTTCGACCAAGGCCTTTTCGGTCTCGATCTCGGCAATGCAATCACCGGCGCTGATGGTGTCGCCTTCCTTGAGGGTCCAGTTCTGGATCGCGGCGTGGGTGGCGTTGGCCGACACTTCCGGCATATGTAAGAGCTTGGCCATCAGGCGCTCCTGTCGCTGAACAGATCGGGACGGTAGGCGGCGATATCGGCGTACTCCACCAGTTCCAGCACGTTGCCCTCCGGGTCGCGGCAGAACAGCGCCTTCACATCGGGGCGCAGTTGGATCGGGGCAGCCTCGGCGCAGAAGCTCGCACCGGCATTTTTCAGGTCGTCCACCAGGCTGGCGATGTCTTCGACGATGAACGTCAGGTAACTCGCATTCTGCCGGTCGAGAATCAGCCCCGGTTCAGGCCGGACCGGCGCCCGCTCAGGCGCCAGCAACTTGATCCGTTCACCGTAAGGCGTCTGCAGACGCACCACGCTGTAGCCGCCTTCGCTCAGGCCCACCAACTGCGCGGCGGCGGCCGGCATTTGCACCTGTGCGACAAAGGTGAAACCCAGCACGTCCTGATAGAAACGGCTGAGGGCCGGGAGATCGACGCAGCAAATCCCCACTTCCATTGGAACCAGCATCTTCACGCTCATTGGTGTGCCCCTTTTTCACGGATGACCTGTTGCAGGCCTTCGATCACTTCCTCGGTGCGGGCACAGGCGGCGCGCTCCAGGACTTTGGAAATACTCGGTGAGCCTTCGCCACCGGTCACGCGCTGGATCGGCTGGTCGAGCCAGTCGAAGCAACGGCGCTGCAGTTCGTCGGCCAGCCAACCGCCATAGGACGTCCCTCGGGCGCCCTGCTCGACGATCAGCACATTATTGGTCTTGCGAATACTCGCCTCGACCGTGGCCCAGTCGAAGCTGGCGCGGTCGAGGAAACGCAGGTCAATGACTTCGGCATCGATGCCGGTCTGCTCCACGGCTTCCAGGGAGTGTCCGACCATGCTCAGGTACGTGAGGATGGTCAGGTCACGGCCTTCTCGGCGCACGGCGGCGGTCCCGAATGGAATCTGATAGTCCAAGTCGTCCACCGGCACTTCACCGCTGTGGCTGTACAGATCGACGTGCTCGATCACCAGTACCGGGTCCTTGCAGGCCAACGCGGTGTTCATCAGGCCGATGTAGTCGAACGGCGTGGACGCGGCAACGATGCGCCAGCCCGGGTTGGTGACGTAGATGCCGGCCGGGTCCATGGAATGCTGCGAGCCGTAGCCGGTGCCCATGGCGATCTTGGTGCGCAGCACCAGCGGCACGTCACTCTGCCCGCCGAACATGTGCCGCGCCTTGCCGATCTGGTTGAACACCTGGTCGGCGGCGACCCACATGAAGTCGGGGTACATGAACTCCACCACTGGTTTGAAACGCCCGTCCAGCGCCATGCCGCCACCCAGCCCGCAGAAGGCGTTCTCGCTGATCGGGGTACCGAGGATGCGCTGCGGAAAACGCTCTTTCAGGCCGCGCGTGGCGCCGTTGGTACCGCCCTTGAGACGGTGTACGTCCTCACCCATGACCACGATGCTGTCATCGGTTTCCATGCGCCGGTTCATCACGTCGGCGATGGCATCGATGAACTTGCGTTGCTGCAGGCCGCCGCGATAGGTCGCCAGTTCACAGGTCCGGGCCGTGGCCAGTTCACTGAGGTCGCCACGAATCCCGACATCGCGAAAGTCCGGCGAAGGCCACAACTGGGGACGGATCCGTCGCTTGCCCGGTTTGCCCGCCGGGTCGGCTTCAAGCAATTCAGCCGCCGCCTGGGCCATGGCCAGCTTGATGGTTTCACGCAGATCGGCCAGGCCGGCGTCGTCGATCAGGTCGCGCTTTTTCATCTCGCGGGCCAGGCGTTCCAGCGGATCACGGGCGCGCCAGCTCTGCTCTTCTTCCTTGCTGCGGTAACCGAATGCGCTGCCGGGGAACGGACCGTTCTGATGGAAGAACCGGTACACATCGGCCTCGATGACGGTCGGTCCGTTGCCGGCGCGCATGTGCGCCAGGGCTTGCTGCATGGCCAGGTAAACCGCCAGCGGGTCCATGCCGTCGACCTTCCAGCTCGGAATATTGAAACCCAGCCCGCGTGCCGACAGGCGCGGCTCGGCAGTGGCCTCCTCAACCGTGGTGGACACCGCGTACAGGTTGTTCTCGATGAAGAAACACAGCGGCAGTTTCCAGGCCGCCGCCAGGTTCATGGTCTCCAGCACCGAACCGATGTTCACCGCGCCGTCACCGAAATAGGTGACCGCCACGGTGTCGGTCCCGGCATGCCGGTGTGCCCAGGCGGCACCGGCCGCCAGCGGCACGCCACCGCCCACAATGGCGTTGGTCCCCAGGGCGCCGGCCTCGGCCCACTGCAGGTGCATCGAACCGCCCCGGCCTTTGCAGAACCCTTGGGCCAGGCCGAGAATTTCCGCCAGGGTACGTTGCAGCAGATCCTGGATGGGTGCAGTGACCGGCGCTTTCGGGTCGATACCCTCGGGCATCAGGTAGACCAGCGCCTTGGCCAGGAACTGGTGATGACCACGGTGCGAGCCGTTGACTTCATCCGCCGCGCCCAGCGCAACGATCGAACCTACCGCGCCCCCTTCCTGACCGATGCTCGAATGCGCCGGACCATGCACCAGGCCTTCTCCGGCCAGTTCCAGCACGGTCTCCTCGAAGGCGCGGATCAGGTGCAACTGGCTGAGCATCGTGCCCAGCAACGCAGGGTCGGCCTGCTTCCAGTCGGCATCGGTGGAACTGAGCTCGACCCACGGCGAGGCCGGCGACAAGGCAACACTTTTCGGCATTTCACTTCTCCACAAAGAACTCGAATCGACGGGCCACGGCGGGCCGCCACAACGAAGGCGAACTAGAAACCGTTGGCGGTCCAGCCGCCGTCCGACACGTAGATCTGCCCGGTGATGAACGTCGCGCTGCTGGACGCCAGGAACAGCGCCAGCTCGGCCATCTCGCCCGGCTCACCGAGGCGTTGCAACGGCGTGCGCTTGCGCAGGGCCTCGACGTCCAGGCGTCCGGCCCGTTGCAGTTCTTCCACCAACGGTGTGCGGGTATAGCCAGGGCCGATGGCGTTCATGCGGATGCCATGGCGGGCCCATTCCACTGCCAGGCACTTGGTCATAGAGACCACGGCGGCCTTGGTCGCGCAGTACGCCGTGCGATCGGCGGAGTGGGACACGCCCCACATCGACGAGGTGTTGATGATCACGCCCGCCTGCTGCTCGATCATGTGCCGGGCCGCCGCCTGGGCGCAGAAGAACACGCTGTTGAAGTTGATCTCGACGGCCCGACGCCATTCGGCCGGGCTGATATCGAGCGACGGTTTGTTGATCGATACGCCGGCGTTGTTAAGCAGCACGTCGATACGCCCGAAACAGGCCTTGGCGTGGGCAAAGGCCGCTTCAACCGCATCTTCGTCAGCAACCGAAGCCTGGAAGCATTCGACTCGACTATTGGGGAAGGCTTCCTGCAACTCGCCCTTGGCGTCGGCCATGGCTTGAGCGTTGATGTCGATCAGCAGCAAGTGCGCGCCGTTGCGAGCAAAACCTTTGGCGAGTGCCAAGCCGATACCGCTGCCTCCACCGGTGACCACCACCACCTTGTCGTGGATGCCGGCATAGGCGCTGTGCTGGAAAACAGCCGTTTCAGGCTGTGGTTGTACGGACGCAGGTGCTGAGCTATCTGAGTAGGACATGAGGTTCTCACTTATTTTTGTAGCTGGTCATACATTTAAAACAACTTGTCTGACCAGCTCAGAAAAACTAACCCGCACTGCGGGGTCTGTCAAAGGAAATTGTTACCGGAATAGTCGGCATATCGATCAGAACAGCGCCAGGCTGTAGCTGACGATGAGTCGGTTATCGTCGACTGACGGACCGAAACTGGAACGCACCATGGCGTTTCTCCAGCGCAGGCCCAGGTTCTTCAGCGCGCCGCTCTGGATCACATAGGACACGTCAAAATCGCGCTCCCATTCCTTGCCGTCGTTGCTGCCCGCCACCAGTACGTTGTCGCCACTGACGTAACGCACGAAGGTCGTCAGCCCTGGCACCCCCATGGCGGCAAAGTTGTAGTCGTATCGCAGCTGCCAGGCTTTCTCTTGGGCGGAGGCGAAATTGCGCACCTGGATATCACTGGGCAGCACGGTGGTGGTCGGGCTTAGCCAGATGGTCCCGTCTTCGCCGTACATGCGCTGCCAGGCGGCCATCAGCGTGTGCCCGCCATGTGCCGCGCTGAGGGTGCTGTAGAACGAGCGGTTGTCGATTTTGCCGGCCTTGGCCTGGCCTTGTTCCTCGGAGTCGAGCAGGCCGACGGTGGTCCCAAGCGTCCAGGCACCGACCGGTTGCTTGTGGGCGAACTGGACTAAGCGTTGGCGATAGATATCCTCCAGTTCTGCGCCCCAGAGGCCGAGCATGGTCCGCTCCTGGTTGAAGCGGTACTCGCCACCCAGGTAGTTGTAGCGGTCGGACGTGGCGAACGAGCGGCCATCAATAAACAGGTCTTCGCGGTTACTGGAGTTGCGCTGAGTGAATGAGCGCATCTGCCCGGCATTGAGGGTCAGCCCGGTGATTTCTTTCGAAGTCAGCATCGCCCCCTGAAAGGTTTGCGGCAGCAACCGCGCATCGTTGTACTGGAGGATGGGCAGGCTCGGCAGCAGCTCCCCGACTTTCAGCTCGGTCTTCGACAGTTTCAGTTTGAGCGCAGCGCCCAGGCTGGAAAAATCATCCGCCGAGCCTTTGCCGTCCGCCGGCAACAATAGGCTGCCAGCACGCCCACTGCCGCTGTCGAGTTTGACCCCGAGACGGCCGATCAGATCGACGCCGACACCCACGGTGCCTTGGGTGTAGCCGGACTGTGCGTTAAGCAGAAAGCCCTGCGCCCACTCCTCGCTCTTGGCCTGGGCGGCACCGCTGTCGCGAAAGTCACGGTTGAAGTAGAAGTTGCGCATCAGCACATTGGCCGTTGCGCCTTCGATAAAGCCCTGCTCCTGGGCCAGGACCAGGCCCGGCAAGACGCTGAGCAACAGCAGGGGTTGTACGGTGATGTAGTTAGGCAGGCTCATTTTTATTGTTTTTCCCGGTGGATTTAAAACGCAGAACCCCCTGGCAAGCACACGTGCTGCCACACAATCGGGGGGGAAATTGGCAGGCGAACCTGCCGGGTTGAACACGCTGGCGGTCGGTCTAGACCGCCAACCATTCCTTCATCAAATTCGCATCGTCGGTCAGCGCCTGCGGCGTGCCCTCGAAGACAATCCGCCCATGCCCCATCACGCAGACTCGCGACGAGACCTTAAGCGCGATGGTCAGCTTCTGTTCCACCAGCAGGATCGAAACCCCACGTCGGTGGATCTCGCGAATAGCCTCGGCGACCACCGCCACAATCTTCGGCGCCAGGCCTTCGGTGGGTTCATCGATCAGCAGCACTCTGGGGCAGCCCAGCAACGACCGGCACAGGGTGAGCATCTGCTGTTCGCCCCCCGAAAGGTTGCCCGCGCCAGTGTTACGGCGCTCGCGCAGCCGCGGGAAAAACTCGAACATCTGCTCGACGGTCCACGCAGTGGCGCCGTCGGTGGGCGCTTGCTGGCCCATGCGCAGGTTTTCCTCGACGCTGAGGTTGGCGAAGACCTCACGTTCCTCCGGGACGAACCCGATGCCGGCACGGCTGATGCGATAGGGGCGCAGCCCGGTCAACTCGCGCCCGGCCAACTGCACGCTGCCGGCACTGGGCGGCACCAGGCCCATGACCGCTTTCATGGTGGTCGAGCGCCCGGCGCCGTTGCGCCCGAGCAGGCTCACCACCTCGTTGTGACCGATGTGCAGATCGACCCCATGCAATACATGGCTCTTGCCGTAATGCACATGCAGGTCGCTGATCGACAGCAGGTTTTGCGAAGTAGGGTTCATGCACATTGCTCCTCACCCAGGTAGGCTTCCTGCACCCGACGATCTGCGCGGATCTGGTCCGGTGTACCGGTGGCGATGACTTCGCCGTAGACCAGCACACTGATGCGGTCGCACAGGGAGAACACCACGTCCATGTCATGTTCGACGATCAGCAGCGAACGCCCCTGGGTCACCTCGCGGATCAGGTTCAGGGCGTAGTCGGTTTCTTCATGGGACATGCCCGCCATCGGCTCGTCGAGCAAGATCACCCGAGGGTCACAGGCCAGGGTCATGCCGATCTCCAAGGCGCGCTGTTCGGAGTAAGAGAGTTCGGCCGCGCACACCGTTTGCTTGTCCTGTAGCCGCACCTGTTCGAGCAATTGCTCAGTCTGCTCGCGCACCTCGGGGTAACGCTGGACGGAGCGCCAGAAGTGGTATTGCATCCGGTGCTTGCGCATCACCGCGATGCGCAGGTTTTCGAACACCGAGAGCCCGGGAAAAATGTTGGTGATCTGGAACGAGCGCGACAACCCCAGGTGATTGATGTGCTGTGGCGAGTAGCCCTGGATCGCTTCCGCGCCCAGGAGGATCTGCCCGCTACTGGGCTGCAACTGCCCGGAGATCAGATGGAACAAGGTCGATTTGCCGGCCCCGTTGGGACCGATCACCGCATGACGTTCACCGGCACGCAATTCAAGCTGCGCCCCCCGAATGATGTGAGCCTCGCCAAACGACTTATGCACATCGCGTAACTGCAGGATCGCATCGCTCATGGTTGTTCTCCTTCGACCCGAGGCCTGAGTGCGGCGGCGTTGACCACCGGTTCGTCATCCAGCAGGCGCAGCCATTGGTGCCGGGCCAGTTTCAGGACCAACAGCCCGGCCACCCCCAAGAGCAACGGCGTGGCCCAGGTCAGCAGCGCGCCCGGCAGCCATTCGCGGCCGAACAGACTGATCGCCGGCCAGGCTTGGTCCGTCATCAACAGGGCCTGATAGTCCTGGCTGAATACGCGTTGCAACGTCTCGATCAAAAACACCACCGCCAGGCTCAACACCCCAGCGCCAAGCAGCGCCGAGAACGCCGCCGGGACGATCGCCAGCCAACCGCGCCGACGGATCTGCGCGCTCCAGCACAGCACCAGCCCGGCCAGGCCGCTGGGCATGAACATCATCACCAGTACGAACAACAGGCCCTGATACAGCAACCAGGATTGCGTGAGGTCAGAGGCGGCGTTGCCAAAGAACGTCATCAGGGCAGCGCCGAGCACCGGCCCGAGGAACACGTTGACGCCGCCGATGTAGGTGTTGAGTACCACTTCGGCAGAAAAACGCATGTCGAACAGCACGTAGTTGGCCGACTCCAGGTTCAGTGCTTGCAAGCCACCGGCAATACCGGCAAACATCGCCGACAAGGCAAACACCAGCACTCGCAAGCGGTGAACGTTGTAGCCCAGGAACTGCAGGCGGTGGCCGTTCTCGCGCAAGGCGAACGTCAGGCGCCCCATGGGCGTCAGCGTGAAGGCGTAGAGCAAGGCAATCGACAGCACCACCCAACCCAGCGTCAGGTAATACACTTGGGTCGCGTCACCGAAATCCAGGCCCCAGGCAGGGGCGCGCATGGACGAAATACCCGCCTCGCCGCCAAACAGCGTATTCAGGTGCGGGGCCAGGGAATGCAGCAACTCGGCCAGCGCCAGGGTGATCATGGAGAAGTAGACGCCCGCCCGTTTAGTGGCGAACCAACCGGCGCAGAGGCCGCAGATAAAGCCGCCCATGGCACCGATCAGCGGCAGCAACGGTGTCGGCAGCAGGCCTTGGCCATTGAGCGCACTCATCGCATGCAATGTAGCGAACGACCCCACGCCGAAGTACGCCGCATGACCGAACGAAAGCATGCCGCCCTGCCCGCACAACAGGTTGAAGGCACAGGCAAACAAGGCCGCGATAAGCATCTGGATGGCCGCGTTGACCATCGCCGCCGGCAGGATGGCGGGCAGCACCAGCAGGGCCAGCAACAGCACCGCCAGGAGGATTTTCGTCAGTTTCATGGTTTACCCCTTCTCGCCCATCAACCCGGACGGCCGGATCAGCAAAATCAGCAGCATCAGCGCAAACGGAATGGTTGCCGCCACACTGGATACCTTGAGGGTCATCAACCCGCCCATCTGCTGCGCCCAGTCACCTGCCCCCAGCAAACCCAGGAGTGAAGCCAGGCTGAGGTCCACACCCACCGCGAACGAAGAAATCAGCCCGATCAGCAGCGACGCGATCATGGCCCCGGCCATCGAACCCAGGCCGCCAACCACCACCACGACAAACACGATGACCCCCAGCTCCAGGGCCATGTTCGGGTTGGTGGTGTAGAACGCCCCAGCCAGAGCCCCGGCCAGGCCGGCCAGTGCCGCGCCGATGCCGAACACGGCCATGAACACCAGCGGGACGTTGTGCCCCAGGGCCTCGGCCATTTGTGGACGATGAATCGCCGCCCGCACCACGATGCCGACCCGAGTGCGGGTCAACAGCAGGTAGATCAGGCCGAACACCAGCAGCGAGACCACACCCATCAACAAGCGATAGAACGGATAGTCGGTGCTGAACACCTGGAAGGCGGCAAAGTTGAGGAACTCTGGAACTCGGTATTCGACGGAAAAGTTGCCGTAAAACAACTTGATCAGTTCAGCAATGATGAACGTCAGGCCGAAGGTGAGCAGCAGTTCATGAGCATGGCCATGTTTGTGTACGCGGCGCAGGAAGAAGCGCTCGACGATCACGCCGAGCAGGCCCACGAGCACGGTCGAGAGCACTACCGCAGTCGTGAAGCCGACAACCTTCTGCAGGGTGTAGGCCAGGTAGGCGCCCACCATATAGAAGGAGGCATGGGCGAAATTGAGCACGCCCATCATGCCGAAAATCAGCGTCAGGCCGGCGGAAACCATAAACAGCAGCAGGCCGTAGATCACGCCGTTAAGCAGTGAAACTGTGAGAAATTCCATAGGCGACTCCAGCGTTCGCGATGGGCAGGAAGGCGTGCCGCTCGGCACGCCAGGCGGCGTCACTCGGGTCGTTGCATCCGGCAGGCATCCTGGACAGGCGCTGCGGCTTGATCGGCACTGAACGACTTGATCGGCACAAAGCCCATGTCGGTGCCGTCAACCTTGTAGCGCGCCTCCTTCGACACCACCGACACCACGAACGGCATCAGCAGTTGGTGATCCTCGGCACGCATCCGCACGTCACCCAATGGGTTGCGGTCGCTGGCCTGTTCCAGGGCCAGGGCGAAACTGCGGGTATTGAGACGGCCGTCTTCGGCCGGCAGCTTCTTCAGCACATTGCCGACCATCTGCAAGGCAAATACCGTCTGTGGCTCGATGTAGGCTGGCAGGTGCCCGGTCTTGGCCTGATACTCGCTGGCAAATTTTTCGCCCTGCTCGCCCGCCGCCTCAATGTTGAACGGGTGGGAAACGTAGTGCCCCAGCGCGACATCGCCGGCGTTGGCGAGGTTGCCCGGCTGATCGAGAAAGGCCGTGCCGAAGCGCAGCTTCAGGCCGGCGGCGCGGCTGGCTTTCATCAGCAGCAACAGGTCGTTGCCCCAGTTGCCGGTCAGCACGGTTTCTGCGCCGGAGGCCTGGATGCGAGCGATATAGGGCGAAAAATCCTGCACCTTCTGCGTGTCGTGCAGGCTTTTACCCACCAACTGATAACCGCCAGCCGCGGCGTTTTCAGTGATGGATTTTTCCATGTCCTGGCCCCAGCTGTAGTTCTGGTTCATGGAATAGACTTTGCTGCCCAGGGTGCCCGCCTCTTTCATTGCCGCGACCAGGGTCTTGACCCGGATCGGTGCGTTACCGTTGAAGCGGAAGTGATAGAAGTGGCATTTGCTGCCGGTCAGTTCAAGCGCTTCACCGCCGACGTTGAGGAACACCACCTCCTTGCCCTTATTGCGCAGGTTGTACTTGCGCACGTCTTCGGTGATCTGCCCGGCAGCCACTGACGAAGCCCCTTGGACAATCATTTGCGCGCCGCTGCCAATGGCGGCCTTGAGTTTCTCGGAGGCGCCCGCGGGGGTCCCCTGGCTGTCGAACTCGAGGAGCTGGATCGGTTCGCCGTTCCAACCGCCCTCGGCATTCAGCCGTTCGATCTGAAAACGCGTGGCGGCGCGGAACATTTGCCCGGTGGCGGCCGACGGCCCCGACAGGGTCTCGACCAACGCCACTTTCAAAGGATCAGCGCAGGCGATACCGGCGAACAGGGTCGTGCCGAGGGTGAGCAGACGCAGCGTGGTCTTGGTGTGCATGGAAACCTCGAATTTTTATTGTTATTTGCAATCTGGTAGTACATCAGCAAGTACATGTCTGACCAGTTGGCGAAAATTACGTCAAGCCTGCCGCGAAGTCAAAGCACTCCTACCACGATTTATGCATTTATTTTTTATAAATGCACCTGCGGGCCTTTAAAACAGACAACTCCACCCTGGATTATTTTTTCAAACACTTGTAAGACCACAGCTCAATCCGTCACTATCAACAGCTCATCACATCAATGCCCGCACCCGTGCTGCCCCCTGGCAGAGGACCGAACCATGAAAAGCGACAACGCGCACCCCAACCAGCCCCTGCCCATGGAAATCGTTCACTGGCTCAGTGGCGAGATCCAATCCGGGCGGCTGGCCACTGGCGATCAACTGCCCAGCGAACGGCAACTGTGCGAACAGTTTTCGGTCAGCCGGGCGGTGGTGCGCGAAGCCTTGTCGCAGCTCAAGTTCGAAGAGCTGATCACCACTCAGCAAGGCAAGGGTGCCTTCGTCGCCAAGCGCGGCGAGCGCCATGCGTTTCGCTTGAAAGCAGTCTCGCTGGGTGAAGGGGACGCATTGCTGCATATCCTCGAATTCCTGATCACCATTGAAGTGGGCGCCACGCGCCTGGCAGCCTTGCGCCACACCCCCGAAGACCTGAAGAAGATTCGCCAGGCACTGGTTGGTATGGAATACGCCATGGTCAATGATCAACTGGGGGACGAAGAAGACTATGCCTTCCACCAAGCGATTGTCGCGGCCACGCACAACCCGCATTTCAAATCGCTCAACGAGTACCTCGACCACAGCGTCCGGCGCCTGATTCGCGAAGCTCGCAGCAACACCGCCGAAATCTACAACGAGCTGATCCAGGACGTGCAGGACGAGCACCAGGCCATCTTCCAGGCCATCCAGGCCCGTGATCCGGTGTTGGCCGGCGAAGCCGCCGAGCGCCATCTGCGCAATGCCGCCAAGCGGATGAACATGTACCTGCAGGCCTGATTCCCGGCAGCACCCTTGACACCGAAAAGCGAAGCCTTCTACCATCCTGTCAGACAACAATAAAATATGTCAGACAGGTTACTGCTCATGAGTTCTATCAGCGCACTGTTACAAGCATTGGCTTCATTGATCCGCACCTCCGACACCCCTCCTGCCCTCGGCACGACCGCCCACCCCGCGGTATTCCAGCTTCCACTCGATCCCTTTTTCGGCCCGGCTCTTTATGAGAAGCGCCTCGGCACGACCGCCCGTACCCACTCCTACCGTTGAGGTTTCCCATGCACATCAGTGGCCAGACGCAACTGATCGGCATCGTTGCCGATCCGATCGCCCATGTAAAAACCCCGCAAGTGATCAACCACAGTGCTGCCAACCAGGGCCTCGACCTGGTCTGCGTACCGCTGCACGTGCAAGGGTCGAACCTGCACAAGGTGCTGCTCGGCGTATCCGGCATCGCCAATTTGCACGGCCTGGTAGTGACCATCCCGTACAAGGAAAGCATCGTTGAATACTGCGACGAACTGACCGAGACCGCACGTCAGGTCGGCTCGGTCAATGCGGTGCGGATCGACCCCGAGAGCGGCCGCTTGATCGGTGGCAACTTCGACGGCGAAGGCATGCTCGCCGGGCTGCATCAGCAAGGTCATAGGCTGGAAGGCAAACGCGTGCTGCTGGTGGGCGCCGGTGGCGCCGGCAAGTCGATCGCCGCAGCGATTGCCCGGCAGGAACCGGTACGGCTAGCGATCTACAATCGCTCCCCTGCCCGCGCCGAAGCCCTGTTGGAACGCCTGAAAACGCAGTTCCCCAAGGTCGAGCTAAGCACCAGCGACGGCAATGCGCAGGACTTCGACGTGATCATCAACGCCACCTCCCTGGGCCTCAAGGACGACGATGCCCTGCCGCTGGACCCCAGCACCCTGCGGGCTGATGCCCTGGTCTGCGAAGCCGTGATGCGCGCCGGCGACACCCCCCTGTTGGCCGCGGCTCGACTGCGCGGCTGCCGCGTTCACCATGGACAACACATGATCTATGGCCAGATCGTGCAGATCTGTCGTTTTCTCGGCGTTGACCTGCAACACGAACATCTGGCGCGCATTCTCGGCCCATGAACCCAGGCACTCTTTCGGAGACAACGACCATGTACGATTTCAACAATCGCGTCCTGCTGCTGACGGGTGCCAACGGTGGCATCGGCCGCGAAGTGGCAAGGCTGTTCTATCAGTACGGCGCCTCGATGGTGCTCGCCGACCTGGACGGCGACGGCCTGGCGGATTTCGCCCGGGAAATGGACGCCAGCGGCGAGCGCGTCGCCACCCTGCGGATGAATGCGGCCGACCCTGCCGATTCGGCCAAGGCTGTGCAACTGGCCGTCGAACGCTTCGGCGGCATCGACTTCCTGGTGCCATCGGCCGGTTTGTACCAGTCGCAGCCGATTCGCCAAATGACCGATGAGCAATGGCGCCAAACGCTGGGCATCAACCTCGACGGCGTGTTCTACCTGTGCCAGCGGGCAATCCCGGTACTGCGTGCCAACAGCGCAATCGTCAACCTAACCTCGGTGGCCGCACATCGGGGGGCGTTCTCTAACGCGCACTATGGCGCCTCCAAGGGCGGCCTATTGAGCCTGACCCGCGCCCTGGCGCGGGAGTTGGGGCCGCAGACCCGGGTGAACGCGGTGTCCCCCGGGATCATCGAAACCCCGATGACCCAGCACCTGATCGCGAGCCGCGGCAGCGATTCGGTGGAGCAGACCCCGCTCAAACGCCTGGGTCAACCGAGCGAAATCGCCTCGGTGATCGCCTTTCTATGCAGCAACGGCTCAAGTTTCATGACCGGCGAAGTACTGCACGTGAACGGCGGGCTGTACATCGCCGGATGAGCCTTGCGCGCCTCGTTTTTTTGCCCGTTGAGCGGTCAAGCGAGAAATGAGCGCGCGCCCTTCAGGGGCGCGGGTTCATGGGGCCAGCGGCCGCACTTACGCGCTGGCAACCTGCAAAGAGCTACGCACCTTGCCTGGGCTGCTGCCGGTGATGCGCCGAAACCAATGACCAAAGGAATCCCCCGACGCAAATCCCAGGTGCTGCGCCAGGGTCTCGTTGGAGTGTTCGCCTGCCAGGCCTCGGTATGCCTCCACGAGGAGCAGGCGGTTGTGCCAGTCCGTGTAGCGCAATCCGGTATCCTTGCGAAACAGCCGCGCCAGCGTCCGCTCCGTAGCGCCTACCTCGTGCCCCCATTCGGTCAGGCTCTTGCGCATCCCAGGCCTGGCGATCAGTTGCTCGGCCACACGCTTGAGCCGTGCGTCGCTCGGCAAAGGCAGGACCATGTTGCTGGGCACCCGCTCTTCGATCTCCTCGAACAACAACTGCAACATGCAGGCGCGCCGTTGTTCGCAAAGCGGTCGAGTGCCCTGCTCGGCCAACCGCTCGCACAGGGCGATGATCAGCGGGGATGCATCGATCAGCTTGACGCTCGGGGAGATGTGTTTGCACAGGTCAGGGTCAAGGTACAAGACCGTGAGGTCTACCGGGTTATACGCCTCGCCCGAGTGCAAGGTCTGTGGCGGAATCCAGACGGCCATTCCCGGTTTGAGCAACCAGCGTTGCTCGATGGCGTTGCCATGAAGCACACCGTTTTTGACTAACACAAACTGCCCGAAGGGGTGTTGATGAGCATGACGCTCCGCCTCGGGCAGCTTGGTTAACTGCCGTTCAACAACCAGTGCGGTGTGATCCAGGTCGACGAAACTCATTGCGACTCTGCTTACCCTTTCTGCGGTCCACCGCGCGCAGGCAGCTTGAAGGCAAAGAGTAAACCGAGTGCCATCAAAAGACCAAGCAACAGGAACGTGTCCGGGTAGGACTGGTCTGGCGGCAGGTACAACGCAACAGCCACCAGTGCATTGACGCCAAACGCCGCGCCAAGGTTGCGCAGAAACTGCACCGTGGAGGTATAGGCTCCCAACTGATCAGGCGGGGCGCTGTTCTGTGCGAGTACCAGGGTCGTTGTGGCTGTAAAGCCCATACCCAGCCCGACCAGAATCTGACCGATGCCCATCAGCAGCCACTGCGAGCAGTGCAACCCCGCAGCCACCCCCAGACAACCGAGCATCAGCATGGCCATCCCAACGATAGCCATGGACTTGAACCCGACATTCGCCAGACGCTTGCCACAGACGGTGGCACCGCCTACCCAGCCCAACGCGGCCAGCATGATCAGCCCGCCGGTCGACAATGCGCTGCCCGGCGAATGGCTCAGGGCAATTGGCAACACGCTGACCGTGGCGTACAAGCCGATACTGGAGATCACCACCAACGCCATGACCGCTCCCAGTGCAGGCCGTTCAAAGAAACCAAACGGCACTGGGCTACCGGCAGGTACCTGACGCACGCGAGCTATCAGCGCGACCAGACTGATGAGCACCACAAACGCCAGCGTCGCTATCGGGTATGGGATCATATCCAGACGCTGACTGCTCAACATGAACAGCCCCGCACAAGCAGCAATGGCCAAAAGGCCCTGCGCTATCGGGTCTACCGTCCTGGTCGATTGACCTCGACCGATAGCAGGTGTGAAACACAACACCGCCAATGCCAAACAGCCCAGCGGCAGATTGAGCCAGAATACCCAGCGCCAACTCAGGGTGTTGCCCAGCACCGTACCGGCAACCGGGCCCAACACAGCCGCCAGCCCCCAGACACTGCTGAGCATGCCCTGCATGCTGGCACGCCTGGGCCCGTCGAAGAGCGACGCCAGCATCGAGTAGGAAAGAACGATGATGCCACCCGCCCCGACGCCTTGCAGCGCTCTGCCGGCAATCAGCATGACCATGCTCTGGCTAGCGGCAACCAGCGCCGACGCGGCGATGAAGATCAGCAGGCTGACCTTCATCATCGACGAAACCCCGAACCGATCCGCCAGTGCGCCAGCCAGCGGGGCAATGAGTGCCAGGGGTAGCAGGAAGCCTGAGACCACCCAGGGATAGAGCGTCGCGTCCTGCATTTGCGCATTGATCTGCGCCAGTACCGTGCTGACAGCAGTACTGTCCATCGCCGCGAGAAACAACACGACGAGCACCGCCAGAACGCTCAGCGAGCGTTGGCGCTGCACATGATCATTCTCATCTCGCAAAGAGGCGCGAGTAACACTCTTCATAACCGATCCCTTCACGGCATTTACCTGGGATCAGGTTACGTAACCGCCTGGATGAGCGAAATGTTCCGTCAAGACAACTCATCGACTGAAACGGACGAGAACCATCAGCGGTGCCTCTTCGCGATCCGCACTGCGACGTTGTCAGTTCGCCCTTTGATGCGTGCCGACGCAGAGGACTTCGAGCAATACCTGCTCCAGAATGTCGAAGAAACATCTGATGTGCGCCTGTTTCAACGCCTGAGGCCGGGTTACCAGATAGACCTCCATCTCTGGAAGTTCCAGCTCGGGGAACAACTCCGTCAGGCCCTTCGCCAGAATACGCGGCAGTACAGCCACGCCCATGCCTTGCCGCACCGACTCCAGTTGGACGGCGAACGAGTTCACGCTGATTTGCGCACGGTCCAGGCCCGCAGCCTTTGCGGCACGCATTTGAGGCAACATATCCAGCGGAGGAAGCAAGGCGATGTTGACCGCCGTAGCCAGGGTCACCCCGGGAGATCGCTTCAGGTACCCGGCCTCAGCGAAGACGCCATAGGCGAGCTTGCCGATGGGTCGATAAATCAACGATGGCTCGCCCAGGTGCGCTGTGCGTATGGCGATATCCGCCACCCCGCGGACGATCTTGTGAAAGTCGGTGGCGACCAGTAACTCCACGGAACAGCGCGGATGCAGGGCCGTAAACCGGCTCGCGGCGTCCAACACACAAGAAGAAAACCCCTCGCCGGCACTGACCAGCACGCTGCCACATAGCGCTGTGTGTTCCCCGGACAACTCCGCCGCCGTCTGACGCCTCAAGCCCGCCTCTGCTGCCACCGCGACGTCCACCAGGGCCTGACCCCGCGAGGTCAACCAGCAGCCTTCAACGCCGCGCTCAACGAGCGGCTCACCCAGGGCCGCTTCCAGCTGGGTCAGGCGACGGGACACGGTAGACGCCGCGATCCCCAGCAGTTGGCCGGCTTGAAGAAAACTGCCACGCCGCGAGACCGCCAACAGCAGACGAAGATCGTCCCAATTTGCCTGCAACGCCATACCTCCCATCCTCCAGGGTTTGCATATATGCAAAGCCATTATGCAGTAGTCGCTGTTTTTCAGGCGCAGCCTCAACGGTATATCTACCGGCCTTCGAAACGACTGGAATGAAATGTATGACTATGGACCCCATGCGCAACGCATTCGTCACTGGCGCAACCGGCTTGCTGGGCAACAACCTGGTGCGGGAACTGGTCGCACACGGCTACGCCGTCAAAGCCCTGGTCCGCTCACGGGCCAAGGGTGAGCAGCAGTTCAACGACCTGCCGAGCGTGGAACTGGTCGTTGGCGATATGGCCGACATCGACGCGTTCGCAACATCGTTGCAAGGCTGCGATACGGTGTTTCATACCGCAGCGTTCTTTCGCGATAACTACAAGGGTGGCAGCCACTGGGAAGCGCTCGAAAAGATCAATGTCGCCGGTACGCAAGCCCTGCTTCACCAGGCCTACCGCGCGGGGGTCCGCCGCTTCGTGCATACCTCGTCGATTGCCGTGCTCGACGGAGCCCCCGGCACCTCTATCGACGAGACATGCCTGCGGGCCGAAGCCGATGCGGATGAC
Source organism: Pseudomonas sp. Pse79 (assembly GCF_024519615.1). Classification (NCBI taxonomy): domain Bacteria; kingdom Pseudomonadati; phylum Pseudomonadota; class Gammaproteobacteria; order Pseudomonadales; family Pseudomonadaceae; genus Pseudomonas; species Pseudomonas sp. Pse79. Next base: position 31,157 of record NZ_JALJRR010000012.1, on the reverse strand, counting down.
TACTACCGCAGCAAGATCCTCGCCGAGCGTGTCGTCTTGACGTTCCTTGAAACCCATCCCCAAATGCATGCCTGCATGGTGCTGCCCGGCTGGATGTGGGGCCCGGGCGATATGGGCCCGACTTCCTCCGGACAATTGGTCAAGGACGTGATCAACGGCAAGTTACCCGGGCTGATCCCCGGCACCTTCTCCGTGGTCGATGCCCGCGATGTGGCATGTGCCCAGATCGCCGCAGCCAAACATGGGCGGCGAGGAGAGCGCTACCTCGCGGCCGGTCGCAACTTGACCATGCGCCAGTTGGTACCTGTGCTGGGGCGTATCGCGGGCGTCAAAACCCCTGTTCGGCAACTGCCAGTGCCCGCGCTGTACCTGTTGGCGGCGGTGCAGGAGGTTTACGCGCGCGTTACCGGCAAGCCTATTTTGCTGAGCATGGCGACGTTGCGCCTATTGATACGAGAGGAGCACCGTACCTGTTTTAACCACCACAAGAGCGAACAGGAGCTTGGCCTGAGTTTTCGAGTGCTGGAGCAGACCGTTTCTGACACTGTGGCGTGGTATCGGAAACATGGCGTGGTTAAGCCAAACAAGGACGAAAACACACGATGAGCAAAACCATCATCCTGATGCGTCACGGCCAGCCCAAGATGGCCGCGCGCGAAAGAATCTCAATGTTCGAGATGAAAGACTGGATCGAGCAATACAACCGATCCGAAATCATCCGCCATCCGGCTCCGGACGCCAGCCAGCAACTCGCCGCAGCCGCCACCCTGGTTGTTTCAAGCAGCGCGCCTCGTGCGCTGACCTCGGTCGAGGTGCTCGGGCTGAAGCCTGCTGTCGTCGACGCGCTTTTCTGCGAAGCGCAACTGCCTTATGGCCGTTGGCGATTGCCCCGGCTATCGCCGTTTACCTGGGCATTTATCTTCCGGGTCTTATGGCTGTGCGGTTACTCACGCAATATCGAATCCGCTGGCGCCGCAAGGTTGCGCGCCAACACGGCCGCTCAACGACTGCAGTCCCTCGCCGGTGAAGGGCCGGTTCTGCTGCTCGGTCATGGCGTGATGAATCGAATGATCGCCAAACACCTGCTCGCAGACGGTTGGACCCGCCAACAGCACAATGGCAGCCAATATTGGAGCGCGACGGTGTATCAATACGCTGGTGTATAGACGGTGATCGGCTGAGCGCACGCAACCGTCCAGGTGGCACACCGCCCTGATACAGTGTCTTTGCTACGCGTGTGAAGTGCAGTGCTTCGGCTACGGCCAAAAGGAGCCTCACTCTCAGAAGCGCGGACAACGCTCCCGTTATGCCTGGAACGTGAATAACGCGGCTTCACGCTCTATGGTGGAGTGCGAACAAGGACGTCATCGAGGCGGCCGAGGGACTCAGGCACTCTTTCAAGAGGATCACGCGCATGGCATTCACCACCCTGATACTGGACGCCCCTGGCCCGCCGCTGCTATTTGAGGAAATCGACCGATTCCTTGAACTGGGGCTGGCCGTCACCCTGAACCTTCATTATTTCACCGACCAGGACAGCATCAGGAACCACTACGGCGAGCGCATTCAATACGCCCAGATCAATTGCCACGACAAGTCCGCCTTCATCGCGGCGGTAATCCAGGCCGGGGGCTACAGCGTGTTCAAGACGCGCCTGAACATCCCCCTCGATGGCGAACTGATCAGCGCCGCCGCCTCCCCTGCCTTGGCAACACCGTTGCGCGCCATCGCCCAGGCAGGCGTGGGGCTTAACCACATCGACCGGCAAGAGGCCGAGCGCACTGGCGTGACGATACTGAACACACCAGGTTCCAACGCCACGGCCGTCGCTGAATACGTGGTGGCCCAAGCGGTGTTTTTATCCAGGGACCTCAGCCACTACAACACCGAAACCCATAAAGGCCACTGGTCCAAGGGCAGCCTACCTCCCGGCCAGGAGTTCTCCGAGCTGACGCTGGGGCTGGTGGGCACTGGCGGCATTGCCCAACAGGTCGCTCGCAAGGCGCGGGCACTCGGCATCAAGGTCATCGCCACCGGTTCGGAGCGCTTTACCGATCAGGTCGCACGGGACCTTGGGCTTGATCGAAGACCAACCCTCTCGCAGTTGCTCGGCGAAGCCGATGTCGTCTCGATCCATACACCACTCACGCCGCTCACACGGGGCCTGTTCGGCAGTACAGCGTTCAGCCAGATGCGCCCGGGCTCGATCCTGATCAATACCGCCCGCGGTGGCATCGTCGACGAGGACCAACTGGCAGCGTTCATGACCCGCTTTCCCGGGCATATCAAAGCAGTCGCCATCGATACCTTTGCCCAAGAAAAGGACCGCTTCAACTCACCGCTGGCAGGCATTGCCAACGCACAACTGACGCCGCATATCGCGGGCAATACCGCAACGGCAATCAGGACGGCTTCACGCCAGATCGTCGACAAGATCCACGCGTTCAGCCTGTAGCTGTCGACGCCTACCGCCGCGCCACAAACTCCGCCAGCGCCGCCTCCAGCCACCCGGCCGCGCGCATTTTCAGGGCTGTGCTTCCGCATTTCGGACAGCTCGCGAACCAGTCGCCGGGCATCAGCGCGTCACTGCGCGGCGCAATGGTTTTCTTCCACTTGCAGTCTTCACACACAAAGGTGAAGGGTCTGGGTTTTATCGGCATGAATGGGTTCTCCTGGATGGCGATACTGCGGATTATTCTGTGACCGGGAGCAGCGCTTGCAGCAATTCCAGCTTGCGCTGCAACTGCGCGACGTGTTCTCACTCGGCGCGCAACGCCGACCGCAGCTCGCGGTTTTCCATGTCCAAGATCTGCGCCAAACGCAGATCCTTCTGATAATGGGCAACCATTTTCCAAAGCTCGCTCAACTTCAAACAATGCTGTACCAGCACCAGCAGGATGATCCCCATCACCGCCAATGCCCCCGTCGAAACCACTTCCGACATACTCATGTTCACATCCTTCCATCCCTTCGAGATATTCCGAAGACAGCGACACGATATGTAGTGATTTACGACAGGTCTAGAATGTAGACTTATACAGGTAAAGTATTCACGCACATGGAGCAGGTATGAAACGCAAGCAATCCATCGAACAAGTGCGCTGGGACCTGGCACTTCGCTATCGTTTGATCGAGACCGTCGCCTGGTGGGAAGGCCGCCTGACCACGGGGCACTTGATCCAGAGCTTCGGCATCAGCCGCCAGCAAGCCTCCAAGGACATCAATACCTACATCAATGAACATGCGCCCCGAAACTTGACATATGACAAGCAACGCAAGGGCTATGTACCGAGCAAACACTTCAAGCCGCTGTTCATCGATGACAGCGCCAGTGCCTACCTGCACCTGCTTTACCAGAACAATGAACGGGCGCCGCACATCGAAGGCCTGGCCCTGGCATATGCCCATACCAAGGTGCTCGAAGTGCCGGACCGGCCGATCCGGCCGGAGATCCTGCGCCCCTTGCTCGCGGCATGCCGCGACGGTCTGCGCCTGGAGACCGAGTACGTATCGCTCAATACCCCGAACGTGGAAATCCGCCTGATTGCCCCCCACACCCTGGTGTACACCGGGATGCGCTGGCATGTGCGCGCTTACTGCGAGAAGAATCGGCAGTACCGCGACTTTGTGCTGAGCCGCCTGCGCGGTGAGCCGGACCTGCTCGACGCGTCGCAGAACACACGGGAACTGGACGAAGACTGGAATACCGAAGTGCCGATCATCTTCGCCCCCGATGGCCGCTTGAACGCGGCGCAGCAGGCCATCATCGAAACCGACTTCGGCATGGCCGACGGGCAACTGGTGGTGTCCAGTCGCAAGGCACTGGTGAAGTACGTCTTGCGCCGCTATCAGGTCGACCCGCGCAACCAGGCGACCAACCCCGAGGCCCAGCAGATCGTGGTCACCAATCTCAAAGAGTTGAGACCGTGGTTGATGCATGATTGAGGCGCATGTCCTGCCAGAGGCGCAGCGCACGCAGGCAATTGTCGATCTCGGCCGCGAGTAAGCGCTGTGCCAGTTCATGCTGGCCGTTGAGCAGAGCAATATTGCGCAGCGTATTGCCCTGGTGATTCTTCGCGCCCAGATCAAGACCGAACGTCATGGCGCGGTCGATGAAGTACCGCGCGGCCTTCAAGTGACCATTGAGCAGCAGCCAATGCAGTGGCGTGTTCCCCAGCCCATCGCGGTCATTGAGGCTGGCACCCAGGCGGTAGCGGGCTTGCAGGGTTTTGACATTGCCGTATCGCGCAGGCAGGTGGATGTACTTGTCGTGGGGCATGAAGCTGCCCAGACCGGCCCAGCCGCGAATCTGCGGGTTGCCCTGGGCGCCGAGTGACTCCAGCGTGTCGATCAGGCCGCTGCGGTTCAGCCGGTAAGCCATGTCCAGCGGCGTGTCACCCGCCAGGTCGCGCTGATTCAAGCCGGACGGATCGAGAGGCGGCGCCTCATCGAACAGCACGCAGAGGTGCCAGTCGCTGAGGCCAAGCTCGGCGCGATCATCGATGCGCTCAAACAGAGTGATCGGCCGCCCCCCACACAACGTCGTGAGCGTCACGCCTCGAGCGAACATGCGCCGAAGAAACGCTCGAAGAGCGGCGTAGGCAAATGCTTGTCGTCCAGCAGACCGAAGTGCTTGCCCACGTTGCGCCCCAGGGCCATCAGTGTGTTTGCGCTGTTTTTCGTGCCGGCGTACCCGGCGCTCAAGATCGACTCGACACGCGCGTCACCGGTCGACTCTCGCTGATACGCCCGCCCCGTGATCATGACGTCTACCAGACACACGCTGACGCGCTCATCGCCCAAGGTGAAAGGCTCCAGCACCTCGCTCGCCAAGACGGCACGCAAGCCGTCCTCGCCACCGGCGACAATCCGCTCCAGCGCTTCAAGGGAGCGGTCGAAGAGGTCGAACTCCTGCATCGAAAACGCAAAACAGTAGTCCTGAGCGGTAGCCCGCGAGATCGGACGTGCGTGGTGCGGATGAGTCGACAACCAGTCAACGAACGAGGCTTTATCGCTTTTTCCACCCTGGCGACGGAACAGCAGATAGTCGTTGATGACCTGACTGAAAGGGTTCCCCGTCGGCACCCAGCCCGTGCTGTCACGTTCTTCGGGTTCCGGCAGGTCAACCACCGGCACGGCTGACTTAGGCGTCCACCCAAAGCACCGCAGGTCATAGCCAAGCACAAACAGGCTGGCCTCGAACGCATGGCACCGCGCAGGCAGCGCGCCTTGCTCGGCGAACCAGCCGGTGCGCTCGAGCAGGGCGCGGATAATCCAGCCCAACCGCACTTGCCAGCGGGCCCATGTCTCATAGCTGATCGAAGAGAACTGAGGCGCGGCCAGGCCGTTCAAAAATGCTCCGGGGTTGCGGATCTGGCTGCCACGAGCGGCTCCGGACGGGAAAGCCAGCAAGGGTTTGCCGCTCCCCGTCCATTGCTGGCGAAACAGTGAATACAGCATGCCTATCGCTGCGCCGACGCGGCTGTCATAGATGGGGGAGCCCGACGAATCAAACAACGCATGAATCTTGGTCAGGCCCGCATCGAAACGCTCGACGCTGATCGCATCGAGATCATCCAGGTCATTTTTGCCGTCGAGCGACATCAACCCGGCCATCTTTTGCAGATAGCTCGACAGCTTACCGTTTGCGGCCAGCCGGTGCAAAAACGGAATGGCGCCCCGCACACCGCCCCAACGAAGAATCTGCAGGCAGGCCTGAAGCGCTTGCTGGTCATTCCCCTGTTTGACCGCACTCGTCAGCCATTCGCGAAGTTGCCCGAGAGAGCGTTGGGTTTCAGCCCAGGTGCGTGAATCCACCGAGCATTGGTGAGCATCCTGCCAGCTTGCCTTCCAGCGATAGTGCCCAAGCACCTGCTCGATGCCCTGGACATCAGCCGTCAAACCGCCAGGCACGAATTTGCTCGACTTGAAGCGCAGCTTGAAGGTCAGCGTCGGCAAGTTCGCTGCAAGCCATGCGATGAAGGACTCAACTTCAGGTTGCGCCAGGAACTGTTCGCGCTGCATGCAGACCACCTTGCCAGTAATATCGAATGGCCACACCCTAAGCAAAATCAGCGACCCCGTCCACGATGTTTGTCCGTACAGGTAAACAAATGGAGCAGGTTCTCAGGCCCGGACTAGACGCTTCTCGACCATCGCCAGGGTTCGGCCGAAACAGACATATGAACGGTTCAGACACCCCGCTTCTGTTTACACGCGGCCCATCGACTTATGCAGCGACGTGCCTTTGCAACGCATGCGCGAGATCGATGTGCCCGGCACCCGCAAGGATCATCAGCGGCGGTCATGCCTCGACTCCGACTTGGGCTATATGAATTATCGAATGTTGCAGATCATCTAAAACCTTCGATCTAAATCATTCTCAACAATAACAAACAATAAGTTAGCCAACTAAGCATTTAAAACAACTGTGCGAAAAGACATTCACCTGACTTCATATCGTTTTAACGACAAACCCTAGCATTCTTTTATTTTCACATATATTTTACATCCCCCTACATATGCTAATGTCATTACGACATCAGCGCTGTTCAACCAGGTTTAAGGAGTGTGTATGACCGGTGTACTGGCCTCCGTTAACAGCCGCACACAACTGGTCGGGCAGAACAGGCTTGAACTGTTGCTGTTCCGTTTCAACAACCACCAACTGTACGGGATCAACGTATTCAAAGTTCGTGAAGTTATCCGCTGCCCGAAGTTATCTTCGATACCAAAGTCGAATAGCAACATTTGTGGCGTGGCCAATATCCGAGGTGTCTGCATCCCTATTCTTGACCTGGCCATGGCAACGGGACTGCCCGGAGTCGAGGATCAGGAAAGCGCTTTTATAATACTTACGGAGTACAACAATCGCGTTCAGGGTTTCCTCGTCTACGCGGTCGAACACATCGTCAATCTGAACTGGGAAGACATCCATCCGCCGCCCAAGGGCAGTGGTGAGAACAATTACCTGACGGCCGTCACCCGCACGGACGACCGCCTGGTCGAGATCATCGATGTTGAAAAGGTGCTGACAGAAATATCGCCATCGTCCGAGGAAATATCCAGCGGCGTAATCGATCACGAAGTCACCCAGCAGGCGCGACACCTGCGGGTGTTGACCGTGGACGACTCGATGGTCGCGCGCAAACAGGTGACCCGCTGCCTGGAAACCGTGGGCGTCGAGGTAGTGGCCTTGAACGATGGCCGACAAGCGCTGGACTACTTGCGCGCCATGCTCGACGAAGGGCGCAAGCCGGATGAGGAGTTTCTGATGATGATCTCCGACATCGAGATGCCGGAGATGGACGGCTACACCTTGACCGCCGAGATCCGCAACGACCCGCGCATGGCCAACCTGCACATTGTGCTGCACACCTCGCTCTCGGGGGGCTTCAACCAGGCCATGGTCAAGAAAGTCGGGGCCGACGACTTCCTGGCCAAGTTCCGCCCCGATGACCTGGCCGGCCGCGTCGTCTCACGTATCAAAGCCGTCAACACGAACTGACGCTCCACGACAACAACACTCAAGCCAAGGAGGCTGCAAGGAAACGAATAAGAACAAAATCAACAGAGGGCAAATCATGTTGAAATGTAATGAGCTCTATCATCTGGCGCCAGACAGCGGCGAGGCCAGGCCCTTCTGGCAAGGCCGCGCACGCGACGCGCAGGCGGATATCCAATGCGCCATGGGCTGCGGCGCGCAGCTACCCGAGACACCCCAGTCAGCAGAGCCGCCCCCTGCGCCCGCAGCGGCGACGATCACTCCCACCTGCATGAGCGACGAGCTCGTTGCCGCCCAGGAAATCTGTGCCCGCGCCAAGACCGCCGTGGTCGAGATGTTCAGCCATGTCCGCATGGGCCGCGCCCTGGAGTTGGAGAATATCAGCGTACTGGTCGACGACATTTCCGCTTCGATCGCCCGCCATCCCAACGCCTTTATCAGCCTGGCACGCCTGAAAAGCCTCGACGATTACACCTATATGCATTCGGTCGCCGTGTGTGCACTGATGATTGCCCTGGGCAACCAGTTGAACCTGCCCGCCGTGTTGATTCGCCGGGTCGGGATGGCCGGCCTGCTGCATGACATCGGCAAAATGGCCATACCGGGCGCGATCCTCAACAAGCCCGGGCGCTTGAGCGGTGACGAATTGCAACTGATACGCACCCACCCGCTGGAAGGTGAGAAAACCCTGTTGGCGACTTCGCAGATGTGCGACATGGTCGTGGATGTCTGCCTGCATCACCATGAGCGGGTGGACGGCAGCGGCTACCCCCATCAGTTGGTCGGCGACCAGATCAGTCTTTTTGCGCGAATGGCCGCCGTTTGCGATGTCTACGATGCAATCACCTCGGATCGTTCCTACAACCAAGGCTGGGACCCCGCGGTCGCCATCCAGCAAATGTCGACATGGGACGGGCATTTCGACGACGAGGTGTTCCGCGCGTTTTTGAAGTCCGTGGGTATTTATCCGGTGGGGTCTATCGTTCAGTTGAAAAGTGGCAGTATCGGCGTGGTGATCGAACAACACCCCGACTCTTTATTGACGCCAAAGATTAAGTTGTTCTTCGTGCCGGTGTTGAATATTTATATCACCCCAAAAATAATCGACCTGAGTGATCCCGAACAAACCGATCGCATCATTGCGCGCGTACCGTCACAGCGTTATGGCTTTAAAAACACCGAACGTCTCTGGCTCGACGATGAGGCGTCCGAGCAGAACTAAGCGACGCCCCAGCTGTACTGCATTTATATGCTCAAGCAGCCCATGATCAAGCAGTAAGCCTTGCGAACAAAAAAAACTGAAATGCCGCCATCCAATTATGTCGGCAACTACTAGCGTGGGCAGGAAATACCATGAAATTCAACTCATTACAGACTCGGATTTGCTTCACCGCCGGACTCTGCCTGTTAATCTCTTGCGCGAGCCTGGTGTTATATGGGTTGTACTCCTCAACCGCCAATCAAGCCTACGTGGGCACCGAAGTTTCAACATTGATCGAAAGCGGCACCATTCGCGAAGTACAAAACCTGGCGGAATCCCGTGCCAATGCGATCAGGGCGAAACTGCAAAATGCCTTGGACTCGGCACGCACGCTGGCCAATACGCTGGGCGCGAGTAAAAGTGCGCAAAGCCCGCTGGCACTGGGCCGCGATCAAATCAATACAATGTTGCTCAGCGTGCTCAAGGACAACCCCGACTTCAACGGCACGTATTCGTGCTGGGAGCCGGATGCGGTGGACGGCCAGGACCAAGCGTTTCGTAACAACGAAGGCGGCAACAACCCGTTGACCGGCCGCTTCACGCCCTATTGGACACGCGGCTCGGACGGCCATATCGCCGTGCAACCGCTGGTCGAATACGACTCCGATGCCCGCCACCCCAATGGCGTGCTCAAGGGCGGCTGGTACAGCGGCCCCCGGGACACCCTGAAAGAAAGCGTGCTCGACCCCCTTCCCTACGTGGTGCAAGGCAAAAATGTGTGGCTGACCACGCTCTCGGTGCCGATCACCGCCAATGGCAAGTTTTACGGCGTGGTCGGCGCAGACTTCGACATCTCGTTTATCCAGAAACTCAGCGAGCAAATGTCCGCCGACCTCTACGGCGGCAAAGGTTCGGTGTCGATCCTGAGCAACCAGGGCTTGGTGGTAGCCGACAGTAAACGGCCGGAACTGATCGGCCAGTCATTGAAGGCATTGCTACCCGACACCTGGGACAAGGTGCTGGCCAATGTGCAGAAAGGCCAGGGCGACAGTCGCCTCAACCAGGAGTCCCAGGAAATCGAAGTACAGATGCCGATCATCCTGGGCCGCACCGAAAAACCCTGGGCCATCTTGATCCACCTGCCCAAGGCGGTGGTCATGAGCCAGGCGATTGCCCTGGAGAAGGAACTGCAATCCCGTGGCGTCAGCAGCAGTATCTGGCAGGTCTCGGTCGGCCTGGGTATCTCGGTACTGGCATTGCTGGCGCTGTGGTTCGCCACCGCAAAAATCGTCGGGCCGATTCGTGAAGCCGCCGCCTTGGCTGCCAACATCAGCCTGGGGGATTTCTCGCGTCGCCTGGTGCAAAAATCCGACGATGAAGTCGGCCAGTTGTCCTTGGCCTTGAACGAGATGTCCGAAAGCCTGCAGCGTCAGGTCCGTGTGGCTGAACGTATCTCCGAAGGCGATCTGGACCTGGAAGTGCGTTTGTCCTCCCCCAACGACACGTTAGGCAAGTCCCTGGAAAAAATGGTCGGCAACTTGAACACCTTGATTTCCCAGGTGCAGGCCAGCGCCACGCAAATCACCGGCAGCTCCGCACAGGTCACCGAGTTGAGCCAGTCGTTGTCCGACGGGGCGTCCAACTCGGCGTCGTCCATCACTGAAATCAGTGCCGTCATGACGCAAATGGCCGCGCAGACCACCGACAACGCCGCCAACGCAAAAAAGGCCGACGAACAATCCCAGGCCTCACGCGCCGACGCCGGGGAAAGTGACAAGCTGATGAGCGAACTGATCGCCGCCATGACCGAAATCGACAACTCGGGCAAAGACATCACCGCGATCATCACCACCATCGACAACATCGCCGCCCAGACCAACCTGCTGGCCTTGAACGCGGCGATCGAGGCGGCACGTGCCGGCGAATTGGGCCGTGGCTTTGCCGTCGTCGCCGATGAAGTCAGGAGCCTCGCCGCCCGCAGTGCCGAAGCGGCCCAGCAAACCGCGGCGCTGATCGCCGACTCGTCGACCAAGACACAGCGCGGCATGGTCATCGCCGGTCGCACGGCCGACTCGTTGCGAAACATCGTCACCGGCACCAGCACCGTTTCCAGCCTGGTGTCGTTGATCTACCAAGCCTCGAGTGAACAGGCGTCCGGCTTGCAGCAAGCCAGTATCGGCCTGGAGCAGATCGACGAAGTCACCCAGCAGAATCAGGCCAACTCCCAACAATGCGCGGTGGCTGCCCGCGACCTGTCGGAACGGGCCAGCTCCATGCAACAAGGGTTGAGCCGGTTTAAAGTCAAAGCGACATAACCCCCATCCGCAGTGAAGCCGGGGCGGAAATAAACCACCGCCCCGGTCCCCCTGCACAAACCTCGTACCCATTCATGAAATATTAAGAATCGCCCCCCTATACTCACCGATTGCGAGCCGTTCCCTCGAACGGCCCCCTGCCCCGGTAACCAGCCCCCATGACGCGTCCCGTTCCTCTGCTGCTCCTGCTTGCTGGCCTGTTGTTCTTCTTCGCCCTTGGTAACCATGAACTGCAAGGCTCCACTGAAGCCCGCGTCGGCGGGATCGCCATGGCCATGCACCTGGACAACGACTGGGTGGTGCCACGGCTGTTCCGTGAGCCGTTCCTGGAAAAACCGCCCCTGAGCCTGTGGCTCGACGCCGGCGCGATCCGCCTGTTTGGCGGCACGCCCGGGGCCGTGCGCCTGGCCTCGGCGTTCGCCGGGTTGTTCAGCGTGATGCTGCTTTACGGGATGCTGCGCACGTTCGGGCGGCCAAAGACACTGGCGTTCTGCGCGGCGCTGATCCTGGCGACCATGGCCAGTTACTGGAGCAATGTGCGCGGCGTCGGTGAAGATGCATTGCTCAGCCTGGGTGTGACCACCGCGCTGCTGGCGTTCTACCAGGCCATGCGGCCGGCGGCCGAGCGCCAGGGCTCAACCGCCTGGGCGTGGGCCCTGTTCACGGCCGGGATGGTGATCGCCACCCTGAGCAAAGGCGTGCTGGGCCTGGCGATGCCGGGCATCGTGATCTTTGTGTACCTGGCCTGCACCAGTTGGATGGACAAATGCCTGCGCATCGGCGACTGGCTGCGGCCGGCACTGTTTACCCTGCTGGCCTTGGTGCCACTGCTGATCTGGCTGGGGTTTCTGTTCCAGCGCGGCGGGCTGCAGGCGGTGGGCGAAGTGCTGTGGACCAACAGCGTCGGGCGGTTCAGCGGCTCGTTTGTCGAAGCCGGGCACTACGAACCCTTCTACTACTACATCGCCAAACTGCCCGAAGCCTTTTTGCCGTGGAATATCCTGGTGTACCTGGGGTTGTGGCACTTCCGTAAAAGCCTGGTGCACAACCGCTACCGTCTGTTTTTCTGCGTCTGGCTGGTGGCGCAATTCACCCTGCTGACCCTGGCTTCCAGCAAGCGCACCGTATACCTGATGGCGCTGACGCCAGCCGCCGCCGTACTGGCTGCGGAATATGCGCAGGTGCTGCTGCACTGGCTGAAAGATCACAAACCGGCGCTGTATAAGCGGCATAAAATCGTGATTGGCGGCGTGTTCACCGTGCTCATCGCCTGCTACCTGAGCGCTGCTTTCTGGTTCGCGCCAAAAGCCGACAAAAAACAGTCCTTCGTGCCCGTGATGAGCCAGATCCAGGCGCTACAGGCCGAAGGCAAAAGGGTCGCGTTGTTCCGGCCCAACGAGCGCATCGACGGCGCCAGCGTGTTCTATCTGCAGGCCTACTTGCCGATTCTGCAAACCGAGCCCGAACTGCACAGTTACCTGGCCGCCGCCCCCGGCAACGTCGCGCTGCTGGATAACACGGAGCAACTGACCGGCAAGGTCACGGTGATCAAGGAGATGGCAATCAATCGCCAGCCTTACTACTTCATCGGGCAGTAAGGCCGGCGCGGGGGATCAGTGCTTGGTGAGCTTGTCCAGGTAACCCATGGCGAACGCCGAGACCACAAAGGTCATGTGGATGATCACGTACCACATCAAATGCTGCGGATCGACGTTCTTGGCATCCATGAAGATGCGCAGCAGGTGGATGGAGGAAATCGCCACGATGGAGGCGGCCACTTTCATCTTCAGCGAGGAAGAGTCCATGGTGCCCAGCCAGTTGAGCTTTTCCTTGTTTTCATCGATGTCCAGCTGCGAGACGAAGTTCTCGTAGCCGGAGATCATCACCATCACCAGCAGGCCGCCGACCAGTGCCATGTCGATCAACGACAACAGCAGCAGAATCACTTCCGATTCGAGCATGCTGAAGATATTGGGAACGACGTGAATGATTTCCTGGAAGAATTTCAATGCCAGGATCAACAAGCCCAGGGACAACCCCAGGTAGATCGGCGCCAGCAACCAGCGCGAGGCGTACATCGTATTTTCGATAAAGCGTTCCATTGAATCTCACACAGCGTGGTTAGAAATGACGGTGAGTATACCAGCCGCTACCCAACACCTGTGACCGCGAGAAAACTGACCTGAGTGGCATCTGTAAGAGCGTTTTTCTGCTAGTGTCGAGGCCATCAACTCGGCTCAAAGACGTCGGACAGGAAAACTCAAGATGATGGATGTGCGTTCCCCTTGGGCCAGCATCGGCCTGTGTGCGGCATTGCTGCTGGCCGGTGGCTGTTCTCCCAGCGACGAGCAAAAGCAGACCACCCTTGAAGAGAAAACCAAGCAGTTCGAACAGTCGCTCGACAGTATCCAGGACCCCAAACTGCGCGACGCCATCACCGACCTCGGCGGTTCGTTGTTGTTGCTGGAACGGGCGCGGGTCAAGCTCGCCAGCAAGCCCATCGAAGCCGAATACGGCGAAGACAGCCTGGCCCTGCTCAAGCACTACCCCACGCCCCAGGCCCTGGTCGACACCTACATCAACGGCCTGTTCGTGCTGCGCAAGACCTCCCACTCCGACTACCTGACCGATCTGCAGCCGGTGTTCCCGTTCAACTTCAACACCCCCGACCAGTTCCCGTTCCCCCACGGCCTGGAATGGCAGTCGGTGACCTTGAGCAACAGCAAAGTCATCCCCTTCCAGCCGGAATGGTCGGAAACCGATCCCGGCATCCAGTTGAGCCCCAGCAGTTCCAACCTGACCAACCCCGATGACCTGACGGTGACCTACCCGTTCATCGACGGCATCGAGACCGACAACAAGAGCCAGCCGCAGCCCGTCAGCCTCAAAGGTACGGTCGAAGTGGTCGCGCCGGGCAAGGTGCTGACGTTCGACCTGTCGAAAAAAGACCTCGGCCACCCGCGCACCGAGGGCAATATCACCCTCAACCTGCTGAGCCTGGAAAAAAACTACGCCGAGATCGAACTGACCAACCACGAACCGCTGGCGGCGGAGGTCGGCGACGAATCACCGGACCCGTTGCTGGTGCAGGCCCGCGACAGTACCGGGCAGTTCCTCACGCGCTCGGGCTCGATCAACGAAAATGCCGCGCAGGTGGCGTTCTACGAGAAACAACTGGCGCAGATGCAAAAGCAGAAAGCCTGGTCGGACGCGTTTGAGAAACAACTGACGGACGAGCAGAAAGCCTTCGAACACCAGCAAAGCAGCCATTACGCCAAGGTCTACTTCAATGGCCTGATCGACACGCTGCAGGTCGACGTGCTGGACTTTTCCAAGGCCACGCTGACCCGCAAGGACCTCGACCTGCCCGTATTGCGCTTCGACAAGAACAGCCTGCAGAAAACCGTGCAAGCCTTGCCGATGGCGGTAACGGTGTATGACGACAGCACCGCCAGTTGGCTGAAAACCGCGACGATGACCGAGGACCAACTGAAAAACAGCGTGACCATCAGCCAGTCCGTCGAAGATGCCAGCGCCGCGCATATCGTGTTTGACCACCCCTACACCTTCAACGACGAATTGGCGGGCACCGAACGCAACAGCGACGAAGCCCCGGTGACGTTTTTCACAGCCAATGAAAAAGGCGAGCGCGGCGAGCCCATCGAGTTGCCGAGCGAAGCCTTCGAGCTGAACCCTGCACGCGGCACGCTCACCTACGACCTCAACCTGTTCCCGGAGAACCCGGCGTTTGTGGTGGGCTCGATTCCGCTGTTCCTGGCCAGCATCGACCAAGCCACGATCGACGTGGCCAAGCTGCCCAAGGGCCTGTCGCTCAAGGACAACGCGCTGATCGTCGACCAGGCGCAGTTCCCGTCCGACAGCTGGCGCTTCTATGCCAAGGACGCCAGCGGCAACTACCTCAAGGAAATCCTCGGGGTCAGCCACCACGCCGAGGAATACGGCACGGCGTTGTTTGATGTGCACTACTTCTACGGCCAGCCGACCCAGCTGGAAAGCTACCAGCGTACCAACCTGAGCACCGTGCAATACGGCTTCGAGGTCAAGCTGGACAAGCCCGAAAGCAAATAACCGGGCCTACAGGGCCAGGCATTCCTGCCCGTTATTGAGCTGGCGCAGGTGGGCCTGCAGATGCAGGCACCAGATCTGCGGCTCCTGCGCCAGCTCGTAGCCTTGCTGGGTCAGGTTTTCGACGATCGATTGCAGGAAGGTTTCGGCCACGAACGGCCCGGGAAACGGTCCCTGGGATTTGATGGTCGAAGGCTGCTCACCGGTCATTCCAGCGGCAAACAACAACGTCCACATCCCGTTATCCCCCGCAAGAGGGCGAATGGAACATTCGATGCGAGTGCCCAGGCCCAGACACTGGCGGGTCAGGCAAAGGTTGCGCGGCATGGCGGCGACCCTCGGTAGATCGGCGTTCAGCCTCAAGCACGGCGAGACTGTTTCTATCCTGCGACTCCGGTGGATATCCCTAGTGCTCAGAATAGAAGAAAAACGCGATAAACCAAGGTTGTAGGGACCAACGGGCGTTGGTCCCCAACCTGGAGTCAATTTAGTGGCGGGCTAACCGATCAGCTCGGTTTGGCTTCCGCCTGCGCGTGCAGCGCCAGTTCCTTCTCAGCTTCCTTCAAGTCTTCCTCGCTGATCATCTCGGCAATCGCGCGCAAACGCTCGACCACACGCGCATTCACCGTGCCTTCGGGGAATTGCCCTTCTGCGTCCGGCTCACCGGCCGGCTCGCCGACCAGCAGGCTCAACGCCTCATCCGCCTGGCGCACCGCATAGATATGGAATTGCCCGGCGCGCACGGCCTGCAACACCTTCTCATCGAGCATCAGCGTGGCGACGTTGGCCTGCGGAATGATCGCGCCTTGTTCGCCGGTCAGCCCACGCGCTTCGCAGAGGCGGAAGAAACCTTCGATCTTCTCGTTGACCCCGCCCACCGCCTGCACTTCACCAAACTGGTTGATCGAACCGGTGATGGCAAAACACTGTTTGAGCGGGGTTTTCGACAAGGCCGAAATCAAGGTACAGGCCTCGCCCAGGGACGCGCTGTCGCCGTCCACATAACCGTAGGACTGTTCCAGCGCGATACTCGCCGAGATCGCCAGCGGGAATTCCTGGGCATAACGGCTGCCCAGGTAACCGGTGAGGATCATCACGCCCTTGGAGTGAATCGGCTGGCCGAGGTTGACCTCACGCTCGATGTCGACGATGCCGCTGCCGCCCGGGTACACCGTGGCGGAAATCCGCGCTGGCACGCCGAACGCCGAATCGCCGACTTCCAGCACCGTCAGCCCGTTGCACTTGCCGACCGCCGCGCCGGCGGTGTCGATCAGGATCACCCCGGCGAGCATGTCGTCGAGAATCCGCGCCGACACCCGCCCGGTGCGCGTGGCCTTGGCCTTCAGCGCACGTTCGATGTGGCCGGCGTCGGTCATTTCGTCGCCCGCCAGGTGGCGAATGAAATCCGCCTCGCTGACCAGTTGGAACAAGTCGCCAATGCGCGCCGACAACCGCCCCTGGTGTTCGGCCAGGCGTGCGCTATAAGTGGCCAAGCGCGCCACCGCGTCCGACGTCAGCGGCGCCATGCCCTCTTCCGAGGTGCGGGTTTTCAGCAACTGCGCGAACTGCTCGAGGCTTTCGTCGACCATCGGGATGTCTTCGTCGAAATCCACCAGCACGCGGAACATTTCCTGGAAGTCCGGATCGGCGTCCTGCAACGCGTAGTACAGCTGGCGGGAACCGATGATGATCACCTTGACCTGCAACGCAATCATCTGCGGGTTGAGCGTCACCGTGGCCAGGCGGCCCAGTTCGCCCAGCGGCGACTCCATCTTCAGCTTGCGCGACTGCAGGGAACGCTTGAGGGCGTCCCACACAAACGGCTCGCTGAGCATCTTCTCGGCTTCGAGGATCAGGAACCCGCCGTTGGCCCGGTGCAAGGCGCCCGGACGCAACTGACGATAGGTCGTGTAGAGCGCGCCCTGATCGGTGCTGTATTCGATCCGGCCGAACAGGTTGTCGTAGGTCGGGTGCGGTTCAAACACCACCGGGGCGCCGCCGTTGACCGGATGGCCGACCACCAGGCTCGGGCAGTACTGTTCTTCGAGCAGCTTGCGGGCCTGGGCGTCGGTCTTGGCGTCGTCCACCAATTGCTCGACCACGGTTTTCAGCAAGTACACCTGCATGGCTTGCAGGTAACCGCATACGGCAGCGTTTTCTGCGTACTTTTCCGACAACGGTGACAGCAATGGCTGTAGGGCCAGGGTGATGGTTTCTTCGTTGAACTGACGCAGTTGGTTGTTCGACTCACGCTTCCACTGCGGCAGGCTGGCCAGCTCTTCGTTGAGGCGTTCTTCCAGTTCGGAAATATCGGTGTGGAAGCGCTCGCGATCGACTTCCGGCAGCTGCGAGAACTCGGCCTCGTCCAGCGCCTTGCCGTCGAGCATCGGGGTGAACGCGATGTTGGAACTGTCGCGGTACAGCGCCACGTCCTTTTCCAGGGCCAGGCGTTCGATCACGTCCAATGCCTTGTCGTAACGCTGGTTGAACGCACGGTCGATAGCGCTTTTGCGTTGTTGATACGTCGGGTGTTCGAACACTGCCGGGAAGGTCGCCACCAGGTTGTCGATCAAGCCGTTGATGTCGCTGATGAACGCCGCGGCGCCGCCTGCCGGCAGTTCCAAGGCGCGGGGTTCGCGGGGCTCATCGAAATTATTCACATAGACCCAGTCCGACGGGGTCTGCAGGCGTTTGCCTTCAGCCTTCAGGTAGCGTTTGACGAACGAAAAGCGGCCGGTGCCCGGCTCGCCCATGACAAACACGTTGTAACCGGGGCGTGGCATGGCCACACCGAACTGCAAGGCTTC
Organism: Pseudomonas sp. Pse79; assembly: GCF_024519615.1. Taxonomy (NCBI): domain Bacteria; kingdom Pseudomonadati; phylum Pseudomonadota; class Gammaproteobacteria; order Pseudomonadales; family Pseudomonadaceae; genus Pseudomonas; species Pseudomonas sp. Pse79. Next base: position 13,244 of record NZ_JALJRR010000012.1, on the reverse strand, counting down.
AACCGCACGTTCCTGGCCAAGCACACCGCGAAAGGGCTCCAAATCATTGGTGGTCGAGAAGCTGAACTGTTCAGCGGAGAAAGGGCGAGTCAGCGCTTCGGGCGCTAGACGCAAGCTGGCAGCAACAGGATCAGGCATCGGGCTTCCTTACATCAGGCGGGGCAGATGGCGGCATTCTGGCTCTCTGTTACGCGCTCTGGCAAGGCGCGCCTGAGGTAAAGCATAGACACGGGCTGCGTCCTACAAAAAAATCGAGATATCTCTGATTGTTTTATTAAAAATCACGGAACCCCTGGAACCTGCCTAAACTCCAAACTGCGCGGGCTGGACTAATAACCGGCCCCTAAGGCACGTTACTGCGCCTGAACCCTTGTCCATTGGTTTGCACACAAAGAGAACAAAGCTATGAAACGGATCCTTCTCGGTACTCTCTTCACCGTCGTTTCCCTCAACGCAATGGCTGAATCACCCGGTGGCCCGAACTGCGGTTGGGGCAACATGCTGTTCGAAGGCCAGCGCGGCACGCCGGCGCACTTCCTGGCGTCCACCACCAACGGCACCTCGGGCAACGCTACCTTCGGCATGACCTCGGGCACCAACGGTTGCAGCACCAACAGCGCCCTGACCTACGGCGGCAAATCGTGGATTGCCATGAATGGCATGATGAACGAGCTGTCCGAAGACATGGCCAAAGGCAATGGCGAAGCGCTGACCACCTACGCCGTGGTACTGGGCGTTGCACCAGAAGATCGCGAGCACTTTGCTGCCGTGACCCACGAGCACTTCCAGCAAATCTTCAGCAAGGCCGACGTGACCGCTGACGATGTCCACAACAACACCCTGGCTGTACTGAAAAGTGATGCCCGCCTGGCGAAATACGCAACCCAGGCTTAAGCTCGAGCCGCCCGCGCCCTCCAAGGCGCGGGTCTTATTTTTGGACCCGCCTCCCCGCTTGGGTCTCACTTTTTCCGACTTAAGTTGCCCCTATGCTCAAACGCCTTGCCTGGATGGCACTCTTCGCCTGCGCCCCGTTGTATGCGGCGCCGTATCTTGATGATCAACGTTTGCAGCAATTGGCCAACGATCCGTTCTGGTTGTCCTTGGGCCATTACGAAGCCGGCAAAGTCAGTGGCTGGCGCAGCTATGTCAGCGACAAAAAATTCTTCCTCGCCGCCGATGGCGCCCATCACCCGGATGCCGAACTCAAGGCCACCGTCGACGCGCTCTACGCGCCGGCCAGCCTGGGTGAAAAACACGCACAATGCGTTTACCCCGCACGTACCCGCTGGCTCAAGGACCGGTTGCAACTGACCGACCTGCCCGCCGTGGGCTGCAACGAATTCAAGCAATGGTTCAAGGACGTCGCGCCTCATAGCGCGGTGATGATCTTCCCGGCGGCCTACCTCAACAGCCCTTCATCGATGTTCGGCCACACCCTGCTGCGCATCGACCAGGCCGACGTGCAGAGCAACAACACCGCGCTGCTCAGCTATGCGATCAACTTCGGCGCGTACATCGAAGGCTCGGACAACAGCATCCTCTACGCCTGGAAAGGCCTGATGGGCGGCTACCCCGGCCTGTTCGCCCTGGTGCCCTACCAGGAAAAACTCTCCGAATACCGCAGCCTGGAGAACCGCGACCTGTGGGAATACCGCCTGAACCTGACCCAGGTCGAGACCGAGCGCATGGTCGAGCACGTGTGGGAACTCAAGCAGATCCAGTTCGACTACTTCTTCTTCGACGAAAACTGCTCCTACCGCCTGTTGGAGTTGCTGCAAGTGGCCCGCCCCGGCCTGCGCCTGACCGAGCAATTCCCGCTCACTGCGATCCCCACCGACACGGTCAAGGCCGTGAAAGACGCCGGCCTGGTCGAGAAGATCGACTATCGCCCGTCCCGTGAGCGCGAGTTGCTGGAACGCGCCAAACCGCTGGACAGCGACGAGCAGCAATGGGTGCTGAAAGTCAGCGACGACCAGAAACAACTGCAGGCGCCTGCGTTTAAAGCGTTGCCGCGCGAGCGCCAGGCGCTGATCATCGACGCCGCCTACCGCCTCGGCCGCTACCGCGCCAATGGCCTGGAGCGCGACACCAAACGCTCCCAACGCAGCTTCGAACTGCTGCGTGCGATCAACCAGAACCCCGCGCCCGACCTGAAGATCACGCCCCCAGGCCTGCCGGAAACCGGCCATGAATCACGCACCTGGCAAGCCGGCATCGGCACGCGTGGCGACAAAGCCTTCGGCGAATACGGCCTGCGCATGGCCTACCACGACCTCAACGACAACGCCGAAGGCTTCCCCCTCGGCGCGCAGATCGAGATCCTGCAAATGAAACTGCGCCAGTACGAAGGCAACCACTGGCAACTGCAGCAACTGGACCTGGCCACCATCCGCTCCCTGACTCCGCGCAACGCGTTGCTGCAACCCTGGTCATGGCAAGTCACCGGTGGCCTGGAACGCGTGCCGGGCAAACACGACGATGAAACCCTGGTCGCCCACGTCAACGGCGGCGCCGGCGGCACCTGGCAACTGCGCGACGACATGCTCGGCTTCGCCCTCGGCACCGTGCGCGTGGAACACAACAACGACTTCAGCGAAGCCATCTCCCCCGCCGCCGGTTTCAACACCGGCGTACTGTGGAAAAACCCGCTGGGCAACCTGAGCCTGGAAGCCAAGGGAGATTTCTTCACCAATGGCGAAGTACGGCGCAGCATCAGCCTGAACCAGCAGTGGGAATTGTCGCGCAACCTCGGCCTGCGCCTGAGCGCCCAACGCGAGTACAGCCACTTGTCGACGCCGGTGAATGAGGTAATGCTTGAGATGAAGTGGTATCACTACTGACCAACGCCCAACCAGAATCAGGAGTTCACTCAACATGGCCGTTACCTGCACCACCCTTGAAGAAGTCCGAAGCAACATCGACCGCCTCGACCAGCAAATTGTCAGCCTGTTGGCCGAACGCGGCCACTACGTTTCCCAGGCGGCACGCTTCAAAAAAGACACCGACGGCGTCAAGGCACCACAGCGCGTCGAACAGGTGATCAGCAAAGTGCGCGACCTATCCCACACGGTCGGCGCCAACCCAGACGTCACAGAACAGGTTTACCGCGCGATGATTGCGGCGTTTATCCAGCAAGAATTGGCTGAGCATGCTGCGCTGGCCAGCCATCAGACGACATAGCACCCAACACCTTTCTCACCCCCCTTTCACATCCCCCCGACGAATCCCCTTCTAAACTTCCCCTATCAGCCGTGAAACGGCCAGGGAGCAAGTAATGTGGCGGTATGCAGTAATGCTGTGTGCGGTGCTGGGGTTGTCGGGTTGCCAATCGACCCATCAGGAGTTGCTGGCCAAGGGCTATCCACCGGCGTTTGCCGACGGTTTCGATGACGGCTGCAGCAGTGGTCGCCAGGCCGCGGGGGTGATCACCGGGGAGTTTCGCAAGAATGTGCCGCGTTATCTGAAAGACCGCGTATACGCCGAAGGCTGGGAAGATGGCTTTCGCCAGTGCAAGGCCATGCGCGAAAACGAGGAGTTACGCGATTACAAAGACCATCACTGGGACGAGCGCGAGCGCGCCTGGCAGCAGGAGAAGGATCGCGACGCAGCCAAGGCTTATCGCTCGCAATAGGTCGCTTTCAGACATTCGTCGAAACTTAAGTGCGGCGAACATGGCCCAAACGCTTATAGAGGGAGCCTGTCATGAGCCGAGCTTTTGTGAATGAAGACAGCGCCGCCGCCCAGGCCGACCCACCGGTCGAGCGTCAGGTCAGCGAGCAACCCAATCGCCTCACCGCGCGCGGGTTGGCGCAGTTGCAGGCCAAGGTCGCGCAGTTGCAGCAGGAATACAGCGTCGAATCCGCCAAGGGCGAACAGGCCGACAAACAGCGCCAGGCCGACCTTGAGCGGGATTTGCGTTACTTCAACCAGCGGCTACAGAGTGCCCAGGTGGTGGCGCCGGCCGTGTCCACCGACAAGGTGCAGATCGGCAGTTGGGTGACCTTTGCCAATGAGCAGGACGAGCAACAGCGCATTCAGTTGGTCGGTGAAGACCAGGCCGATGCCGGTGCGGGCCTGATCAACTGGGGTTCGCCCCTGGGTCGGGCGCTGCTCGGGGCCCGGGTGGGCGACGAGGTGCTGTGGCAGCGCCCCGTCGGCGATCAGTTGATCGAAGTGCTGCGCATCGAGGCCGAGACCTAGACGATGCCTTGGGCCAGCATCGCGTCGGCGACTTTGACGAAGCCGGCGATATTCGCGCCTTTCACGTAGTTGATCCGGCCGTTTTCCTCACCGTAATGCACGCACGCGTGGTGGATCGACTGCATGATGTTGTGCAGTTTGCTGTCCACCTCACCGGCGGTCCACAGCAGGCGCATGGCGTTCTGCGACATTTCCAGGCCACTCACCGCCACGCCGCCAGCGTTGGACGCCTTGCCCGGGGCGAACAGAATGCCCGCGTCGATAAAGATATCCACAGCCTCCAGGGTGGTCGGCATGTTGGCGCCTTCGGCCACGCAGAGGCAGCCGTTGCGCAACAGGGCGCGGGCAGCGTCGGCGTTGAGTTCGTTCTGGGTGGCGCATGGCAGCGCGATGTCGCACGCCAGTTCCCACGGGGTTTTACCGACGCGGAACTCCAGGCCGTAACGGGCCGCCAGTTCGCTGATGCGACCGCGCTGGACGTTTTTCAGCTCCAGCAGCGCCGACCATTGCTCCTCCGTCAACCCGTTTTCGGCGTACAGGGTGCCTTCGGAGTCGGACAACGAAATCACCTTGCCGCCCAGGTCCATGACCTTGCGCGCCGCGTATTGCGCCACGTTGCCGGAGCCGGAGACCGCCACGCGCTTGCCCTCGACCCGCAGGCCATCGCGCTTGAGCATTTCTTCAGCGAAGTACACGCAACCGAAACCGGTGGCTTCGGGGCGGATCAAGCTGCCGCCGTAGGTCATGCCTTTGCCGGTCAGCACGGAGGTGAACTGGTTGCTCAGGCGCTTGTACTGGCCGAACAGGAAACCGATCTCGCGGGCACCCACGCCGATATCGCCGGCCGGGACGTCCACGTCCGCGCCGATATGGCGGTACAACTCGCTCATGAACGCCTGGCAGAAGCGCATCACTTCGGCGTCGCTCTTGCCCTTGGGGTCGAAGTCCGAGCCGCCTTTGCCGCCGCCCATGGGCAACGAGGTCAGGGAGTTTTTGAAGGTCTGTTCGAAGGCGAGGAATTTCAATACGCCCAGGTTGACCGACGGGTGAAAGCGCAGGCCGCCCTTGTACGGGCCGATGGCACTGTTCATCTGGATACGGAAACCGCGGTTGACCTGAACCTTGCCGTGATCATCGACCCACGACACCCGGAAAGTAATCGCACGTTCCGGCTCGCAGATGCGCTCCAGGATGCCCGAGGTCAGGTAGTGAGGATTGGCTTCAAGAAACGGCCACAGGCTGCGTAGGACTTCTTCTACGGCCTGGTGGAATTCCGGCTGGTCGGGGTCGCGTTTCTTCAGGCGGGCAAGGAAGGATTCAACGGATTCGATCATGAAAAGTCTCGGCAAATTTATTGTCGTTAAGGGCGATTGAGCCGGACTTTATCAATTCATGTCGCACCGCGACAGGGCAAAATGTCGCCTTTGTGAATTTAAATGGTGCATTGGATATAAATAAACCTGAAAAACAGGCATTTATCGCACCTAAAAGGGGATTTCAAAACGGCGCCATGCACCAACTGAAAAACCGCTATCGGAGGCAAGCCTCCTCCCACATTTGATCGATGTTCGTCAGGAAGTCATGGGCAAAAAAACGGAGCCCGAAGGCTCCGCTTTTCCAAACCGACCCGAATCAGGCCAGTTTCTTGTGCCGTACACGGTGCGGCTGGGCAGCGGCTTCGCCCAGGCGTTTCTTGCGATCCGCTTCGTACTCGGTGTAGTTACCTTCGAAGAACACCGCCTGCGAGTCATCTTCATACGCGAGGATGTGGGTCGCGACGCGGTCGAGGAACCACCGATCGTGAGAGATCACAATGGCGGCGCCCGGGAAGTCCAACAGGGCTTCTTCCAGGGAACGCAAGGTTTCAACGTCGAGGTCGTTGGACGGTTCGTCGAGCAGCAGGACGTTGCCGCCCTCTTTCAGGGTCAGGGCCAGGTGCAAGCGACCACGCTCACCACCGGACAGGTCCTTGACGAACTTCTGCTGGTCGCCGCCCTTGAAGTTGAAACGGCCGACGTAGGTGCGCGACGGGATTTCATAGTTGCCGATACGGATCTGGTCGGAACCGTCGGAAATCTGCTGAAACACAGTTTTGCTGCCGTCGAGGTCTTCGCGGCTTTGGTCCACGCAGGCCAGTTGCACGGTTTCACCGACTTCGATGGTGCCCGAGTCCGGGGTTTCCTTGCCCATCAGCATGCGGAACAGTGTGGATTTACCCGCACCGTTACCGCCGATAACGCCGACGATCGCGCCTTTTGGCATGGAGAACGACAGGTTGTCGATCAACACGCGGTCGCCATAGCCTTTGGACACGTTCTTGAATTCGATGACCTTGTCACCCAGGCGCGGGCCGGCCGGGATGTAGATCTCGTTGGTTTCGCTGCGCTTCTGGAATTCCTGCGACTGCATTTCTTCAAAGCGTTGCAGACGTGCCTTGGATTTGGATTGGCGGGCCTTGGCGCCTTTGCGCACCCACTCCAGTTCTTCCTTCATGGCTTTTTCGTGGGCCGATTGCTGCTTGGATTCGGCAGCCAGACGGTCGGACTTGGCTTCGAGCCAACCGGAGTAGTTGCCCTCGTAAGGGATGCCGGCGCCACGGTCGAGTTCGAGAATCCAGCCGGCGACGTTGTCCAGGAAGTACCGGTCGTGCGTGATCGCAACCACGGTGCCCGGGAAGTCGTGAAGGAAATGTTCCAGCCAGGCGACGGAATCAGCGTCCAAGTGGTTGGTCGGTTCGTCGAGCAGCAGCATGTCGGGCGCCGACAGCAGCAGGCGGCACAGGGCCACACGGCGCTTCTCACCACCGGACAGGTGTTCGACCTTGGCGTCCCACGCCGGCAGGCGCAGCGCATCGGCGGCGACTTCCAGCTGGCGATCGAGGTTGTGACCGTCGCCAGCCTGCAGGATGGCTTCGAGCTTGGCCTGTTCGGCGGCCAGCTTGTCGAAGTCAGCATCCGGTTCGGCGTAGGCGGCGTAGACTTCGTCCAGGCGGGCCTGGGCGTCCTTGATCACGCTGACGGCTTCTTCGACCACTTCGCGCACGGTCTTGGCCGGGTCCAGGATCGGTTCTTGCGGCAGGTAGCCGATGTTCAGATCGGGCATCGGGCGGGCTTCGCCTTCGAACTCGGTATCGACGCCGGCCATGATTTTCAACAGGGTGGATTTACCCGAACCGTTGAGGCCGAGCACGCCGATCTTGGCGCCGGGGAAAAAAGACAGCGAAATGTTTTTCAGGATTTCCCGCTTCGGCGGAACAACTTTGCCCAGCCGATGCATGGTGAAGACGTATTGAGCCATGGTGAACCTAGCGTCAGTGACTGATGAATTGAGCGGGCGAAGCCCGTGCCAGACCATGCGCCGCGCGGGCCGTTGACCTTGATCAATGCCTGCGAGCGGAAAAAGCCTGATTGTCTGGGGCTGGAACGCCCCCGCGTAACCGGCAAAGCTACCTGAATGCGCCAGGGCAGTCCAGCCAGGCAGGACTGGCACTTTGCCACAAGTCAAGGCATGCTAGCCGCCCTCCGGGCGTCCGGCTTATAGTGCATGTCGCGCGCCAGTCCAGCCAAACCGCAGGATCACAGTTTGTCCAACGTCACGCCGCCTACTCCCCTGCGCGCCGCTCACATAGCGCCGGGAGCGCCCCTGCACGGCACCCTCAAAGGCGCATTGGCGACGCTTGTCCTCATGTTGCTCGCGTTATTGTTCTGGCAACTGCTCGACCAACTGCAGCAGAACCAGAAAAACCAGCAGCAATACACCATCGACTACAGCGCCGACCTGGCGGAACAGATCAGCCTGAACATGGCCCTGAGCGCACAGATCGCGCTGAATCTGCTGCCGATGGTCGAGCCGCCGCGCAACGACGAACAGCAACAGGCGTTGATGCTCAGCTTGCAACGCTCTCTGCCGGAACTGCGCAGCTTCGCGCTGCTCGCCCCCAGCGGCGCGATAATCCGCGACACGGCCAAAGACAGCCAGGACAGCGACTTCCTCGAGGAACTGGTCAAGCGCAGCCATTCCCAGCCCTACTACCTGAGCAACGACAACAACGGCACCATCATTTATCTGCTGCTGCATCAGCCCAGTGGCGATTCGAAAATGTACTGGGCGCTGCGCCTGGCGCCGAACTACCTGGCCAACCTTACCCGCCAGGATGGCCAGGGCCAGCGGCCGATGTGGGCCGTCGAGAATCGCCTGAACCACCACGTGGTCAGCCGTGACAGCGGCATGCCGACACAATTGGCCGCCGCCCTGACCCCGGACGAGTTGAAAAAAAGCGTGCTGGTCACGCCACTGAGCAAAAGCGACTGGCAACTGCGCGGCCTCTTCGACCGTAACGCCGTGCTGGAACAATTGCTGCCGGCGTTTATCGGCAAGTGCCTGCTGGGCCTGGCCTTCTCGTTGGTGCCGGTGATCGTGCTGTTGAATATGCGCCGCCGCCAGCGCCAGGTGAACGAAGGTCGGCGGCGTTATCAGGATATTTTCGAAGGCACCGGCGTGGCCCTGTGCGTGCTTGACCTGTCGGGGCTCAACGCGTTCTTCGACAAGGCCAAGATCCGCACGCGCGAGCAATTGCACGGGTGGCTGCAGGGCAACCCCGAAGCGCGTCGCCAGTTGCTCAAGGAACTGCGCGTCACCGAGGTCAACCAGGTGGCGGTGCGCCTGTTGAACGTCAGCTCGTGCGAGCAAGCCTGGGAACGCCTGATCGATGACTGCCCACGCAACGCCACGGCCATCGGCTATCAGGTGCTCGAGGCGGTGCTGACCCAACAGAACCAGTTGGAACTGGAAATCCAGCTCAACGATGTGCTCGGCAACAACCAATACCTGTGGCTGGTGATGCGCCTGCCGGAACAGCGCGACGACTTCAAGGCGGTGATCCTCAGCATCAGCGACATCACCAGCCGCAAGCTGATCGAACTGTCGCTGGTGGAGCGCGAAAGTTTCTGGTCGGACGTGGTGCGAACCGTGCCCGATCACCTGTATGTGCAGGATGTGATCAGCCAGCGGATGATTTTCAGCAACCACCACCTGGGCCACACCCTCGGCTATAACAAGGCCGAATTGCAGCAAATGGGCGAGTACTTCTGGGAAATCCTGCTGCACCCCGAGGACGCCGAGCATTACCACGACTTGCGCCAGCAGCAGCGCCAGGCCGGTTATTCGAGCCAACTGCAATGCCAGTTGCGCTTTCGCCACCGCAACAATCAATGGCGCCGCTTCGATATCCGCGAGCAAGCCCTGGCCGGGGACAAGACCGCGCAGGTCACGCGCATCATCGGCGTGGCCAAGGACATTACCGATCAGATCGAGGCCAGCGAATCCCTGCGTGACAGCGAACAGCGCTACCGCATGCTGGCCGAAAGCATCAGCGACGTGATCTGCTCCACCGACAGCCGCCTCGCCCTCAACTACATCAGCCCCTCGGTCAACGCCGTGCTGGGCTATGACGTGGACTGGGTGTTCAAGAATGGCTGGCAGTCGATCATCGCCAACCCGCAGCAATTGGCCGGCATCTACAGCCTGGTCGAGCAAGTCAGCCGGGCCTTGGGCGACGCCGAGGCGCTGGCCAAGCTGCGCGATGACATCCACACCCAACTGTACCTGTTCGACTGCCTGCGCGCCGACGGACGTAAAGTTCCGATCGAGCTGCGCCTGGTGCTGGTGTGGGACGAGCACGGCGCCTTCGAGGGCATCCTCGGCGTCGGCCGCGATATCAGCCAGCAGCGCCGCGCCGAGAAAGACCTGCGCATGGCCGCCACGGTATTCGAGCACTCCACGTCGGCGATCCTGATCACCGACCCGGCCGGCTATATCGTGCAGGCCAACGAGGCGTTCAGCCGCGTCAGTGGCTACGCCGTGGCGGACGTGCTCGACCAGTTGCCGAACATGCTCACCGTCGACGAGCAGCAGGAAGCCCACCTGCGCTACGTGCTCAAGCAGTTGCACCAGCACAGCACCTGGGAAGGCGAAGTGTGGCTCAGGCGCCGCAACGGCGAGCATTACCCGGCCTGGGTCGGCATTACCGCCGTGTTCGACGATGAAGGCGACCTGGCCAGCTACGTCTGCTTCTTCAGCGATATCAGCGAGCGCAAGGCCAGCGAACAGCGCATCCACCGCCTGGCCTATTACGACGCCCTGACCCACCTGCCCAACCGCACGCTGTTCCAGGACCGCCTGCACACCGCGCTGCAGTCGGCCGAACGGCAGAAGTCGTGGGTGGTGCTGATGTTCCTCGACCTCGACCGCTTCAAACCGATCAACGACTCCCTGGGCCACGCCGCCGGCGACCGCATGCTCAAGGAGATGGCTACCCGCCTGCTCGGTTGCGTGGCCGAAGACGACACCGTGGCGCGCATGGGCGGTGACGAGTTCACCCTGCTCCTGCAGCCGCGGATCAGCCGCGAAATGGCGCTGAACCGCGCGATTCACGTGGCCGAGCAAATCCTCGCCAGCCTGGTCAGACCGTTCGTGCTGGAAGGCCGCGAGTTTTTCGTCACCGCAAGTATCGGCATCGCCCTCAGCCCGCAGGACGGCAACGAGCTGAGCCAGTTGATGAAAAACGCCGACACTGCGATGTATCACGCCAAGGAGCGTGGCAAGAACAACTTCCAGTTCTACCAGGCCGACATGAACGCCAGCGCCCTGGAGCGCCTGGAGTTGGAAAGCGACCTGCGCCACGCCCTCGACCAGAACGAATTCGTGCTCTATTACCAGCCGCAATTCAGCGGCGACGGCAAACGCCTGACCGGCGCCGAAGCCTTGCTGCGCTGGCGTCACCCGCGCCGTGGCCTGGTGCCGCCAGGGGACTTCATTCCAGTGCTGGAAGAGTTGGGCCTGGTGGTGGATGTGGGCGACTGGGTGATCAGCGAAGCCTGCCGCCAGCTCAAGAGCTGGCACCAGAACAAGGTGCGGGTGCCGAAAGTCTCGGTGAACATCTCGGCGCGGCAATTCTCCGATGGTCAGTTGGGTGAGCGTATCGCCAGCATCCTTGAGGACACCGGCCTGCCGCCGGCGTGCCTGGAGCTGGAGCTGACCGAAAGTATCCTGATGCGCGAAGTCAACGAAGCCATGCAGATCCTCGCCAGCCTGAAAAACCTCGGCCTGAGCATTGCGGTGGACGACTTCGGCACCGGCTATTCGTCGCTCAACTACCTCAAGCAATTCCCCATCGACGTGCTCAAGATCGACCGTACCTTCGTCGACGGCCTGCCGTCCGGCGAGCAGGATGCGCAAATCGCCCGCGCGATCATCGCCATGGCCCACAGCCTCAACCTGGCGGTGATCGCCGAGGGCGTGGAGACCCATGAGCAACTGGACTTCCTGCGCGAGCATGGCTGCGATGAGGTGCAAGGTTATCTGTTCGGGCGGCCGATGCCGCCGAATCGGTTCGCGGCGCAGTTCAGCAATGATGCGCTGTTCATGTTCGACTGAGAGTTTGTGGTGAAGCCGGCGGCCCCATCGGGAGCACGTCGAATCGTCGCACCGCCCCTCCCACACTTCGATTTGCGAATACATTCAAATGTGGGAGGGCGCTTGCTCCCGATAGCGGCGGTACAGTCACCCCCCGACGCCAGATGAACACCACTTGTCCGCGACATGACGTCCTTTCATATGCCATCTAAAACCCATTAGGTTAGAATGCCTTCCTTTTCTGCCCCCCGATCCTTGAGGACCGCCATGTTCAGCCGTGATTTGACCATTGCCAAGTACGACGCCGATCTCTTCGCCGCCATGGAGCAAGAAGCCGTGCGCCAGGAAGAGCACATTGAGCTGATCGCTTCGGAAAACTACACCAGCCCTGCGGTAATGGAGGCTCAAGGTTCGGTTCTGACCAACAAATACGCCGAAGGCTACCCAGGCAAGCGCTACTACGGCGGCTGCGAATACGTCGACGTGGTTGAGCAACTGGCCATCGACCGCGCCAAGCAACTGTTCGGCGCCGATTACGCCAACGTCCAGCCACACGCCGGCTCCCAAGCCAACAGCGCCGTGTACCTGGCCCTGCTGCAAGGCGGCGACACCATCCTGGGCATGAGCCTGGCCCACGGCGGTCACCTGACCCACGGCGCCAGCGTTTCGTCCTCCGGCAAGCTGTACAACGCCGTTCAATACGGTATCGATGCCAACGGCCTGATCGACTACGACGAAGTCGAGCGCCTGGCGGTCGAGCACAAGCCAAAAATGATCGTGGCCGGTTTCTCTGCCTACTCGCAGATCCTCGACTTCCCACGTTTCCGCGCCATCGCCGACAAAGTGGGCGCGTACCTGTTCGTCGACATGGCCCACGTGGCCGGTCTGGTCGCCGCTGGCGTCTACCCGAACCCGGTGCCGTTCGCTGACGTGGTCACCACCACCACCCACAAGACCCTGCGCGGTCCGCGTGGCGGCCTGATCCTGGCGCGCGCCAACGCCGAGATCGAGAAGAAGCTCAACTCTGCGGTATTCCCAGGCTCCCAAGGCGGCCCGCTGGAACACGTGATCGCCGCCAAAGCGGTCTGCTTCAAAGAAGCCCTGCAGCCTGAGTTCAAGACTTACCAGCAACAAGTGGTGAAAAACGCCAAGGCCATGGCCGAAGTGTTTATCGCACGCGGTTTTGACGTGGTGTCCGGCGGGACTGAAAACCACCTGTTCCTGCTGTCGCTGATCAAGCAGGACATCTCCGGTAAAGATGCTGACGCCGCCCTGGGCAAAGCCTTCATCACCGTGAACAAAAACTCCGTGCCGAACGACCCACGTTCGCCGTTCGTCACCTCGGGCCTGCGTTTCGGCACCCCGGCCGTGACCACTCGTGGCTTCAAGGAAGCAGAGTGCAAGGAACTGGCCGGCTGGATCTGCGACATCCTGGCTGACCTGAACAACGACGCCGTGATCGACGCGGTCCGTGAGAAGGTCAAGGCCATCTGCAAAAAGCTGCCGGTGTACGGCGCTTGATTGCAGTTGCTTGAATAAAAAGCCCGGCTCTTGAGCCGGGCTTTTTTATGCAGATTGTCCCGTCCTGAATAAGGTTTACGCCTTCTGACCTATCTTCAGGAGGACTCAAT
>NZ_JALJRR010000011.1:166786-206745 GCF_024519615.1 Pseudomonas sp. Pse79 | reverse complement strand
GGCACCGTCGAGGCGGTCCATGTTGGCTTCGGTGGCGTGGCCGGCGTTGGCGCCTCTGATCACCGCTGCACCGGTGTCTTCGTTGTCGACTTCATCCCAACTCAGCATTGAAATACTCCTTCCTGGTCTGTGCTGACGGTGTGTGAACCCGTCCAAAAATAAGTGATTTGCAGGCTTCAAGGCATTGAAATACTGCGCATAGTGTGGTCAGCATTTTACGAGTTCGCACACTATGTAGTGGTTGTTTGTTGGCGTGGGCACACTATATGGGGTGTGATCAGCATGGTCAACGGACAACGTGTGCGGTTTTAGGTCGCTGCCAGGCACACCTGTGGTGGCAAAGCCTGGGTTCACTGGCCTTTGATGCCCGTATGAACGCCCCGTTGAAAAGAACGTGGTGTCTCGCCGCGATATTAATTAGAATTAATCTCATTTGAGACTCAATCGCGCTGCGCAGGTTGCTTGCCATGAATGATGCTGTTGTCCCTTCGCACGCCGCCGAACCGACGTTGTCGAGCCTGTATCGCGACCATCGCAGTTGGCTGGAAAGCTGGCTGCGGCGGCGCCTGGGCAATGCCTGGGATGCGGCTGACCTGAGCCAGGACACTTTCGTGCGGGTGCTCGCCAGTGCGCAGCCGCTCGCGCAGATGCAGGAACCGCGGGCCTATCTGGTGACGGTGGGCAAGCGCCTGCTGGTCAATTTTCATCAGCGCCGCAGCCTTGAGCAGGCTTATCTGACGGCTCTTGGTAACCTGCCGCCAGCCTGCGTGCCATCTCCCGAGCAGCGCTGGCTGGTGTTGGAAACCCTGCAAGCCCTGGATGAATTGCTCGACGGCTTGCCTGCACTGGTGCGCCGGGCGTTTCTTTGGAGTCAGCTGGAGGGCCTGGGCTATCGAGAGATTGCCGAGCGGCTTGAGGTGTCGGAGCGCACGGTCAAGCGTTACATGGCGCAAGCCTATGAACATTGCCTGCTGGTGGACCTGTGAACCGTGAGGTTGCGCGAGCGGCCGCGCAATGGCTTGCGCTGCTGGAATCGGGGGCGGCCACTGAACGCGATCATGCCGCGTTGCAGCACTGGCGCGACAGTCATCCGCAGCACGAACACACCTGGCAGAAAGCCCAGGCCCTGCGCCAGCGCTTCAGCGCGCTGCCCCAGGCGTTGGCGATGGCCAGCCTCGACCGCCCGCAAGTGGGGCGGCGGGCGTTGCTCAAGCGTGCGTTGGGCGTGGCGGCGCTGGTGCCGACGGCCTGGTTGATCAGTCGCCAGTTACCTATAGATAGTTGGCGCGCCGACCTGCACACCGCCACCGGCGAGCGCAGGCGCCTGCCGTTGGCCGAGGGCGGTAGCCTGCAACTGAACACCGCCACGGCCGTGGATGTGGACCCGGCGCAACGATGCATCACGCTGGTGGACGGCGAACTGGCGCTGAACGTGCCGGGCGCACACGCGATGACGCTACGCACGCGCTACGGCGAAGTGCGGGTCAGTCAGGCCGAGGTGTGCGTGCGCCAACTGGCCGCCGGCTGCCGGGTGTCGGTGCTCAAGGGCCGCGTGCAGGTGCGCGACGTGAACGGGCAACTGGCGACGTTGCAGGACGGCCAGCAAGCGCCATTAAGCGCCGGCGGGCTCGGTGCGCGGGTGCCGTTCGATGTGCTGCAACTGGGCTGGCGCGACGGCGTGCTGACTGCACAGAACCAGGCGCTGGGGGATTTTCTGCGCGAGCTGGCGCGCTATCGCCCAGGCGTGTTGCGCTGGGCGCCGAACCTGGAGACGTTGCGGGTGACGGGCAGTTTTCGCCTGGATGACACCGACCGCATCCTCAGCCTGCTGGCCTCGAGTCTAGGGTTCGAGGTGCAGGCGCGGACGCGGTATTGGGTCACACTCACTTGAAGACACTGGCGATCAAAAATGTGGCAGTTGTTTTGTTTCGTTTCGACGGAAGGTTTCAGACTCTGGGGCCCAGCAGGCTGACGGCTTCGCGTGGTTGCAAGGCCGGCCCACGCATGTTTACGTGGTTTCGAGCGGAGAAAGCTGTAGCGGGGAGGGCAAGCTGTTGATCGACTGTTGGCGGTGAAACAGCCTTGATATACCCGTATGGAATAAACAAATAGTTATATATTCCTTTTAATGTTTTTGTGGGTGGCGCACTTTGAGGCTCTGCACATTCGTGCAGATCGACCTAACAGCCAAAAGGAAAGCCGACATGACCATTAAAGCGATCAACGTGCGTAATCAGTTCAAGGGCGTGATCAAGGAGATTCTGCTGGGGGAAGTGGTGTCGGAAATCGACGTGCAGACCGCGTCCGGCATCGTTACTTCAGTGATCACCACGCGCTCGGTGCGTGACCTGGAGTTGAAGGTGGGCAGTGAAGTGATTGCCTTTGTGAAATCGACTGAAGTTTCCATCGCCAAACTCTAAAGACTTGCGTAATTCACTGTAGGCGCCCGCTTGCCGGCGATGGCGGCGCTGTTGACGCCGAGGCTCTGGTCGCCGGCGTTATGGCTGGCAACTACGCCGCAGAGGGACTCGAAGTCCTGGCTGAGTCGAGCCTGTCGGAGTATTCAAAGGGTGCATGGTTTTTATGAGCGTTGGTGCAGGGTATAAAATAAGATAAATGCCTGGAACTTAGTGAGGGGGCGCTGCAGGTAGTCAAACAGTTTGGGAGTGTCGTTGTGGGTTTCGACCTTCTTACTGTTGGCGCTGTTTTTGAGTCGCGTATGGAGCTGCGTACCGATCTTGGGTGGAAGGGGGCAAGGGCATTGGTCGCGCGTATTCTTTAGTGTTTGAGTTTCAGGCGCTCAGTCGAAATATATTGTTATCAAACGATAATGACGGTAAACAGATAAGTCTGACAGTTGAATGCTTTTTGCTTTGCTAGTGTTTTCCGATCAAGGCATTCATCTATACAGGGAAGTTAAGTCGATAATATCATACTAACGACCCCCTATAAAGAAGATGGAGCGGACAAAGTAGCCCGATACGCGGGGCACGTCGTTAACTTCAAGACGAATACGATCTCGATAAAAACCCAGGAATCGAATACGGAAGGGCTGAAGAAAATCGCGCATTTCCAGTCTTTTTCCAATGTGACTACGGTTGAACGACTGCAAAGTTTTATCCAGGGTGATGATGAGAACCATATGTTCACGCTCAACGGTCAACTCTGGCTGGCGTGTTTCGCCCACCGGTGATTTATCCGTTGATACGAGCGGCGATATGCCGTGGAATAGCCGCGCACTTGTCTTCAATAATGCCTTTTCCAGCGATACGGAGGATGATCGGGCACGACCAATGTTCATCACCAACGACGGTGTGACTATGGTGATAAATGCGCCACGCCAAGCGGGCTCATCCATCCGGACTGTGCAGGTGAGCAGCGTGAAGGTTGAAACTGGTAACCCTCAAACCTGACGCACGCCCAAGGGTGGGCCAACACCATCGAACGACTGGCCCCGGGAAGGGGCCAGTCAGTTTTAACGGGTGAGCAAGCTGCGTTCCATCCGCTGCAGACCCTCTTCCAGCAACGCCCGCGGGCAGCCGAAGTTCAGGCGCACGAACTGCTGGCAGTCATCGCCGAATTCGATCCCCGCGCTCAAACCGACCTTGGCCTGTTCCAGGAAGAACTGCTGCGGGTCGTCCAGGCCCAGGGCGCTGCAATCCAGCCACGCCAGAAAGGTGCCTTGAGGCGCATGCATGACCACGCCGGGCAGGCGGGTTTTTACCGCGTCGAGCAGGTAGTCGCGGTTGGCCTGCAAGTACTGCAGCAACGCCTCGAGCCAGTCGCTGCATTGGCTGTAGGCCGCGCGGGTGGCTTCCAGGCCCAGGGGGCTGACGCTGTCGACCATGCCGCAACGCGCCTGGTTGAAGCGCTCGCGCATCTCGGCGTTTTGCACTACGGCAAAACAGGTCTTCAGGCCGGCCACGTTGTAGGCCTTGCTCGCGGACATCAGCGTGATGGTGCGCTGGGCGATTTCCGGGCTGAGGCTGGCGGTGGGGATGTGGCGACGGCCGTCGAAGCACAGCTCGGCGTGGATTTCATCGCTGATGATCAGCGCGCCCTGTTCCAGGCAGGCATTGGCCACTGCGAGCAGTTCTTCGCGGGGGAAGACTTTGCCCACCGGGTTGTGCGGGTTGCTCAGCAATAATGCGCCGGCCCCTGTCAGCGCCTGGCGCAGCAGCGGCATCGGTGTGATGTACTGCGCGTTGACCAGCTTGAACGGCACTTCGATGCGCGGCAGGTTCCAGTTTCCGGGCGCCAGGCGAATCGGCCGATAGTTGGGGGTTTGCAGCACCACCGCTTGGCCGGGCTGCACGAAGGCATGCAGCGCCATATTGAAACCGGGTTCTACTCCGGGCAGAAACAGCAATTCGTCCGGCTGCACGCGCCAGGCGTATTTGGCCCACAGGTCGGCAACGATGGCCGCGCGCACGTCCGGGCCGGCCACGCTGTAGCCGAGAATCTGCTGGTCGAGGCGCTGGTGCAGGGCTTGAAGCACGGCGGGCGGCGCGGCGATGTCCATGTCGGCGATCCACATCGGCAACACGTCGGGCGGGTAACGGTTCCACTTGGTGCTGCCGGTGCCGAGGCGGGGGTGGATCGTGTCGAAATCAAAGCTCATGGGGAGGCTCGTGTCGGAGAGTCAGGTGAAGAATGGCGCCGATTCTAGCGCCATTGGCCGTCGAGGCCAGCGCTGAATCGTTCCGTGACCGACAGGTTCTGTCATAAAAACGCCACTGCGCTGGGGATTGCATCCAAGTCGGGCTATTTTGGTGCATCTCAATCACCCGAGTAGCCAAGGATGAAATACCAACCCTTCAGCCGTACTTTGATTGCCACCGCCCTGGTGTTGACGGTCAGCGGTGTGCAAGCTGCCTCCCAGGCCCCGGTGGCCGGTGAAAATGGCATGGTGGTAACGGCCCAGCATCTGGCCACGCATGTCGGTGTGGATGTGCTCAAGGCCGGCGGCAACGCGGTGGATGCCGCCGTGGCCGTGGGCTACGCGTTGGCAGTGGTGTACCCGGCGGCGGGTAACCTGGGCGGCGGCGGTTTCATGACCGTGCAACTGGCCGACGGGCGCAAGACCTTCCTCGACTTCCGCGAAAAAGCCCCGCTGGCCGCCACCGCCGATATGTACCTGGACAAGGCCGGCAACGTCGTCGAAGGCCTGAGCGCCAAGGGCCACCTGGCCGTCGGCGTCCCCGGTACCGTGTCCGGCATGGAGCTGGCCCTGAGCAAATACGGCACCCTCAAGCGCGCCCAGGTGATTGCCCCGGCGATCAAGCTGGCGGAAAACGGCTTCGCGCTGGAGCAGGGTGATATCGACCTGCTGCACACCGCCACCGGCGAGTTCGAAAAAGACAAGGACCTGCGCGCAATCTTCCTGCACAACGGCCAGC
Organism: Pseudomonas sp. Pse79; assembly: GCF_024519615.1. NCBI lineage: Bacteria > Pseudomonadati > Pseudomonadota > Gammaproteobacteria > Pseudomonadales > Pseudomonadaceae > Pseudomonas > Pseudomonas sp. Pse79. The sequence goes on along the minus strand of NZ_JALJRR010000011.1, from coordinate 201,346 downwards.
CGTTGCAGGTCGGCCAGAAGCTGGTGCAGAAAGACCTGGCCAAGACCCTCAAGGAAATCTCCGCCAAGGGCAGCGACGGTTTCTATAAAGGCTGGGTCGCCAAGGCGTTGGTGGATTCCAGCCAGGCCGGCAAGGGCATCATCACCCAGGCCGACCTCGACAAATACAAGACCCGTGAACTGGCGCCCATCGAATGCGACTACCGGGGCTACCACGTGGTCTCGGCACCGCCGCCGAGCTCCGGTGGCGTGGTGATCTGCCAGATCATGAACATCCTTGAAGGCTACCCGATGGCCGACCTGGGCTACCACTCGGCCCAGGGCCTGCATTACCAGATCGAAGCCATGCGCCACGCGTATGTGGACCGCAACAGCTACCTCGGCGATCCGGACTTCGTCAAGAACCCGATCGAACACCTGCTGGACAAAAACTACGCGACGAAACTGCGGGACGCCATCGAGCCGAACAAGGCCGGCGATTCCCAGGCGATCAAACCGGGCGTAGCGCCCCATGAAGGCAACAACACCACCCACTATTCCATCGTCGACAAGTGGGGCAACGCGGTCTCGGTGACCTACACCCTCAATGACTGGTTCGGTGCCGGCGTGATGGCGAGCAAGACCGGGGTGATCCTCAACGATGAAATGGACGATTTCACCGTCAAGGTCGGCGTGCCGAACATGTACGGCCTGGTCCAGGGTGAAGCCAACGCCATCGCACCAGGCAAGGCGCCGCTGTCGTCGATGAGCCCGACCATTGTGACCAAGGATGGCAAGGCGGTGATGGTGGTCGGCACGCCGGGCGGCAGTCGCATCATTACCGCGACCTTGCTGACGATTCTCAACGTCATCGATTACAAAATGAACATTCAAGAGGCCGTGGACGCGCCGCGTTTCCACCAGCAGTGGATGCCGGACACCACCAACCTCGAGACCTTCGCGGTCAGCCCGGATACGCAGAAGATCCTTGAGAGCTGGGGCCACAAGTTTGTCGGGCCACAGGATGCCAACCACTTGGCGGCGATCCTGGTGGGCGCGCCATCCCTGGACGGCAAGCCGGTCGGCAACAACCGTTTCTATGGGGCCAACGACCCGCGTCGCAATACCGGCCTGTCCCTGGGCTACTAAGCGCTGCCACTCACTGTAGGAGCGAGCTTACTCGCGAAGAGCGTCAACGATAACGCGGGCATTCTGGATTAACGCAGTGTTCTTGCGTTTTTCGCGAGCAAGCTCGCTCCTACAGTATCTGTTTGACGGCTGCGAAGGCTTTGGCGCGGCGTTCTTCCCAATTTCCCCTGATCACCACCAGGGCCTGGCGATGCTGCTGCATCCAATCCAGGCTGTGCTGGAAAAACGCCTGGCGGTCGGCCAGTTCCGGCTGGCAACGCTGGCCGTCGGCGGTCCATTCCACGTCGTCGGGGGACAGCAGCAGGTGCAGGTCGTAGTGGCGGGCCAGCAGTTCGTCGTCGAGCCATGTCGGATAGTCGCCGAACAGGGTCTGGCTCCAGAGCCTGTTGGTCAGCAGGTGCGTGTCGAGGATCAGCAGAGCAGGGCGCTCGGCGCGGGCGGCATCTTCCCAGGCCAGTTGTCCACGGGCGATGGCCGGGATGTCGGCCAGCGTGGTGTCGCGCTGATGGTGGTCGATGAAGTGCCGCACGTACTCGCCCACCATCAGTCCGCCGAACTGCGTTTGCAACTGCGCGGCCAACCAGCTTTTACCGCTGGATTCGGGGCCGGCCAGGACCACCACCTTCATGCGCGCAACGCCGGGTCGGCGCGCCATTCGCGCCAGCCTTGCACGGCGATCGCGGTGAACAGCGCATAGAGCGCGGCGGTGAGGTAGAGGCCTTTATAGAGGAACAGCCCGACGAAAATCACATCCACGGCAATCCACAATGGCCAGCACTGCACGCGCTTTTGCGCCATCCACATCTGCGCCACCAGGCTGAAGCCGGTGAGGGCGGCGTCGAGCCAGGGTTGGGCGGCGTCGGTCCAGTGAGCCATGGCGGCGCCGAGCAACAGGCTGCCGACCGCGCCGATAGCCAGGCTGGTAAGGATCGCGGACCAGCCCAGGCTGGTGACTTGGCGACCTGGCTTGATGTCCCCGGCGCGTCGGGTCCACTGCCACCAGCCGTAGACTTGCAGGGCGGCGTAGACCACCTGCAACAGCATGTCGGAATAGAGTTTCACGTCGTAGAACACCCAGGTGTAGAGCAGCACCATCACCAGGCCGATGGGCCAGCACCAGGGGTTTTGTTTGACCGTCAGCCAGACAGCGATCACCCCCAGCGCGGCGGCGAACAGTTCAAGCCCGGACATGGTGGTTCCTTGGGAGAGAGGGAAAGGGCGGGGATTGTAACCAATCTTCAAAACACAGGAAGGCAAATGTGGGAGGGAGCAAGCCCCCTCCCACAGTTTGAGTGGCGTCAGACTTTGAATTGACGCAGCAGGCCGTCGAGCTGCTCGCTCAACCCGCGCAAGTGTGCGCTGGCCACGCTGGACTGTTCGGCCGCCACTGCCGTGTTGTGGGACAACCCGGCGGCCTGGGTCACGTTCTGGTTGATGTCCTCGACCACGTGGGCCTGTTGCAGGGTGGCGCTGGCGATCGATGCATTCAGGCCATTGAGGTTGCGCAGGGCCTGGCCGATGGCGGTGAGGCTGGCCCCGGCCTGGCCGGCCTGTTCGATGGTCAGTTGCGACGCGCTGTGGCTGTCGCTGATGACCTTGACCGCCGCTTCCGAGTGACCTTGCAGACGCTCGATCATGACCTGGATTTCAGCAGTGGATTTCTGCGTGCGTTGGGCCAGCAGCCGCACTTCGTCCGCCACCACCGCAAACCCGCGGCCTTGCTCACCGGCACGCGCGGCTTCGATGGCGGCGTTGAGGGCGAGCAGGTTGGTCTGGTCAGCGATGGAGCGGATCACTTCGAGCACGCCACCGATCTGCGTGCTTTCGCTCGACAGGGTGCGAATCACTTCCACGGCCTGGCTGATGGTGGTGGACAGTTGGTCGATCTGCTGCAAGCTGCTGTCGATGTTCACTTGGCCTTGCTCGGCCTGGGCCTGGGCATCGCGCATTTCGCTGGCGGCATGCTCGGCGTTCTTGGCCACGTCCTGCACGCCGTAGGTGACTTCATTGACCGCGGTGGCCACCAGTTCCATCTGTTGCGACTGTTGCTGGCTGCGGTCGTGGGCCTGGCTGGCGTTGTTGCCCAGCTCCGTGGACGACTGGCCCAGCGCATTGGCGCACATCTGCAACTGGCCGACGACGTGGCGCAGCTTGGCGGTGAAGCTGTTGAAGTGCTGGGACAGTTGAGTGACTTCGTCACGGCCATGGGTGTCGAGGCTGCGCGTCAGGTCGCTCTCGCCGCTGGCGATATTGGCCATGGCATTCACGGCTGCCTGCAGTGGGCGCACGATGCTGCGCACAATCAACGAGACCAGCAGGGCCATGACCACGGCGATGCCCAGGCCGACACCCGAGGCTTTCCACACTTGCGCGTTGAATTCGGCTTGCACGTCATCCACATACACGCCGGAGCCGATGATCCAGCCCCACGGTTCGAACAACTGGATATACGAGGTTTTTTCTATCGGCGTATCGGCACCCGGCTTCGGCCAGCGGTAATTGACGATACCGGCACCCTTGGCCTTGGCCAGGCTCACGAACTCGTTGAATATTGCAAAGCCGTCCGGGTCGCGAATCGACGAGAGGTTCTGGCCATCGAGCTTGGGGTTGGCCGGGTGCATGATCATCACCGGCGTCAGGTCGTTGATCCAGAAATATTCATCTTTGTTATAGCGCAGGCCGCGCACCGCGCTCAGGGCTTGTTTCTGTGCCGCTTCACGGGGCATGACGCCGCTGGTTTCGAGGCTGTGATAAAACGTCAGGATTCCACTGGCGGTCTGTACGACGTGTCGGGTCTGCAGGCTTTTGGCTTCATAGAGGTCGTCATGGATCTGTTTGAGCATCAGCAAACCCAGGGCCAACAGCATCAACACGGCAACTACCAGGATCAACCAGAGACGGCGGCTGATCGACATATTGCGTAAACTGTTCATCGTCCTGTCACTCCGTGCTTTTTATAATTGTCGGCGCTGCATCGACTTTTACGCCTTGTCTGATAGGCTTTCGGCCTGAAATCGAAAAACCTGAGTACTGCCTGATTTTTCACGGAATTTTTGCAGACCGGCGTTGATTATCAGCACCGGGCCTTTTTGTGCGCTCGTCGTCAGTGAACCATTAAAAAGACTAACGAGGCTTGTCTTAGAACAAGACCTTTGGGGGAAGTATGGATTTGTGGACCGCCGCACAGGCGTTGATACTCGGCGTGGTAGAAGGGCTGACGGAGTTTTTGCCGATCTCCAGTACCGGCCACCAGATTATCGTCGCCGATTTGCTCGACTTTGGTGGCGAACGCGCCATGGCGTTCAACATCATCATTCAGCTCGGTGCGATTCTGGCGGTGGTCTGGGAGTTTCGCCGCAAGATCCTCGACGTGGTGACCGGTTTGCCGACCCAGCGCAATGCACAGCGCTTTACCGTCAACCTGCTGATCGCGTTCCTGCCGGCCGTGGTGCTGGGGGTGATTTTCGCCGACCTGATTCACCATTACTTGTTCAACCCGATCACCGTCGCCACGGCGTTGGTGGTGGGCGGCATCGTGATGTTGTGGGCCGAGCGGCGCGAGCATGAAGTGCATGCCGAGAGCGTCGATGAGATTAGCTGGAAGGACGCGCTCAAGGTCGGTTTTGCCCAGTGCCTGGCGATGATCCCGGGCACCTCGCGCTCGGGCTCGACCATTATCGGCGGCCTGCTGTTCGGCCTGTCGCGCAAGACCGCCACCGAGTTTTCGTTCTTCCTGGCCATGCCGACCATGGTCGGTGCGGCGGTGTATTCGGGCTACAAGTACCGCGACCTGTTCCAGCCGGCTGACCTGCCGGTGTTTGCCATCGGGTTTGTCACCTCGTTCATCTTCGCGATGATTGCGGTCAAGGGCCTGCTCAAGTTCATCGCCAGCCATAGCTATGCGGCATTTGCCTGGTATCGGATTGCATTCGGCTTGCTGATCCTGGCGACCTGGCAGTTTGGCTGGATCGATTGGTCCGCGGCCAAGGCATGATGATTCAGCACCCACGCCTGAAGGCGCTGATCTTTGCGCTGTTGTGCGCGGCGCCGTTATTGGGCTCGGTATTGGTGTGGCATCGCGGCGAGACCGTGCTGCCGCTGGCGGCCTATGGCGTGGTCAGCGTGATCGCGTTTTTGCTGTACTGGAGCGACAAGCACAAGGCGCGCACCGACGCTCGGCGCATCCCCGAAAACATCCTGCACGCCGTCGAGCTGGCGGGCGGATGGCCGGGGGCGCTGATTGCCCAGCAGGTGTTCCGGCACAAGACGCGCAAGGTCTCGTATCAGGTGCTGTTCTGGGCAATCGTGCTGTTGCATCAGGTGTTCTGGCTTGACCAGTTGTTCCTCAGCGGCACGCTGGGGTCAGTCCTCTAGCAACAACCCGACCTGCGTGCGCTTGGGCAACTTGCTCACCACCAACTGGTGAGAGCGCTGCAACAGGCCACGCAACTCCTCGGTGCCCAGCGGGTAGGGCGTGTTCATGATGATCCACTGCGCGCGCGCCAGGTACGGCGCCGGGTGGATGCCCGGGCGGTCCACATGGCCGAGGAACAGTTCCTTGTCGACCTTGAACGCCAACGAGTCACCCCGCAGGTTCTGCAAGGCGAACATCTTGTTGCCGGCAATCGAAAACACTCGCACGCCACCCCATTTATAGTCTTCCCGCGCGCCGGGCAGGCTCAGGCAGAAGTGCGCGACTTGTTCTTCGGTCATGCTCATAACAGGCGGTCTCCACAGCTTTTAAAGCCTTCTTCCAGGTAATCGATCCACGCGCGAATCGCCGGCAGCACGCCACGGCGATGCGGGTACACGGCCTGCAACCAGCCGCCCGGCAGCGACCATTGCGGCAGCAGTTGCACCAGTTGGCCGCTGGCCAGTTCCTCTTCGCAATACATCATCGGCAGCACGGTGAAGCCCAGGCCCTTGAGTGCGCTGGCTTTGCGCACAATGAAATCATCGATGCCCAGGCGGGCTTCCATCACCAGGTCTTCGGCGTTGCCTTGGGGGTCGAGCAGGCGCAGGTGGACCATGCGGTCGGCTTCCAGGGCGCCGAGCACCGGCAATTGCTTGAGGTCGTCGAGGTTGTCGACCTGTCGGCCGCGCATGAAGTCCGGGCTGGCGACCAGCAGCGTCTGGGCCTGGCGCAGGCGCTTGGTGACCAGCAGCGGGTCTTCATCGCCGAGCTCGCGCACACGCAGCGCTACGTCAATGCCTTCGGCCACCAGGTCGACGCGGCGGTTGACCAGGGTCATTTCCAGCTGCACCTGGGGGTGGGCGGCGAGAAACCCGGCGACCAGCTCCGGCAGGATGTGCTGGGCCATGCCCACCGGGCAACTGACCCGCAGCCGCCCGCGGGGTTCGCTGGACATGCTGGCCACGGCTTCATCGGCCATTTCCGCTTCCAGCAGCATCGCCTGGCAATGGCGCAGGTAACGCTCGCCGACGGCGGTCAGGGTCAGTTGCCGGGTGGTGCGCTGCAGCAGACGCGCGCCAAGGCGTTCTTCCAGCTCGGCGATCCGCCGCGACAGGCGTGACTTGGGAATCCCCAGCAGGCGCCCGGCCGCCGCGAAGCCGCCGGCTTCCACGACTTTGGCGAAATAGTAGAGGTCGTTGAGGTCTTGCATGCTCGGCCTATTGTCCTGTCAGTAGGACGAACTATCGCATTTCAACTACCTTATCGGCTATTGGTTTCATGCGTAGGCTTAACACCATCTGATTCGCACCGCTGATCTTATTTGGAGCTTACCCATGAAACTGTTGCACATCGATTCCAGCATCCTCGGCGACAACTCGGCTTCGCGCCAGCTCAGTGCCGGCGTGGTCAAGGCCTGGCAAGCGGCCGAGCCGGGTGTGGAAGTGACTTACCGTGACCTGGCCAGCGAAGGCATCAACCACTTCTCCGGCGCCACCCTGGCTGCGCTGGGCACGCCGGCCGAACTGCGCGATGCCGCGCAGCAGCACGAAGCCGACCTCAGCGCGTCGACCCTGGCTGAGTTCCTCGCCGCCGACGCCGTGGTGCTGGGCGCGCCGATGTACAACTTCACCATCCCGTCCCAGCTCAAGGCCTGGATCGACCGCATTGCAGTGGCCGGCCAGACCTTCCGTTACACCGAAGCCGGCCCGGAAGGCCTGTGCGGCAACAAGAAAGTCATCATCGTCTCCACATCCGGCGGCCTGCATGTTGGTCAGGCAACCGGCGTGGCCCACGAGGAATACTTGAAAGTCATGCTGGGCTTCCTCGGCATCACCGACATCGAATTCGTCCGCGCCCAGGGCCTGGCGTATGGCGATGAGTTCCGCAGCAAGTCCCTGAGCGACGCCAACGTTGTCATCAACGAACAATTGTTCGCCGCGGCGTAAGGCTTGTGTAAATTTCGCTGTTGCTCGGTTTCAATCTGAAGCCGGGCGCCTAAACTCTGTATTCTGCTCGCCTGAACGCGACCGGAGTACGGAGTTTTTTCGTTGGCCCGCTGTTTTTACTTTGGCCCAGGTTATGCACGCATGGGTTTATCACTCGGTGCGAGTACCTTGAACCATGGACATCTTGAATAGACATGCCGGTTATCGCGCAGCAAAGGTGGACATCCTCATGATGCGTCTTTGTGCTGTTTTGGTTCTTTCCCTGCTTGGCGGCCTGGTTTCAGTGCACGCCGCGCCTGCGCCGCACCCGCATTGGAGTGTGGGCTTCCACCGCATGAGTTTTCTCGACCCGCTGGATCTGCAGCCGATGAATGCCATCGCGTTCTATCCGTCCACCGACGTTGAGCACACCACCCGGGTGGGTGGATATCACGTGGCCGCCACGGAAGATTCGAAGATCGCTATCGGCCGTTTCCCGATGCTGATGCTGTCCCACGGCAACACAGGGACGCCGCTGGCCCTGCATGACCTGGCGACCTCCCTGGCGCGCAAGGGCTTTGTAGTCGTGGCGGTGCTGCACCCCGGCGACAACTACAAGGATCACAGCCGCCTGGGCACGTTGAGCAACCTGTATGGGCGGCCAATCCAGATTTCCGAAGCGATCACCGCGACCCTGGGCGACCCGATGCTGTCACCGTTCGTCAACGTCGACCAAGTGGGTGTCATCGGCTACTCGGCCGGTGGCGAAACCGCGTTGATCCTGGCGGGCGCCAAGCCCGATTTCGACCGCCTGCGCCGCTATTGCCAGGAGCGTCCGGAAGACCGCGACGCCTGCACCACCAAAGGCGAGCTGGTGGTGGACCGTGATGACCTGCAGCCACAAGCCGACCCACGTATTCACGCGTTGATGTTGATGGCGCCGCTGAGCTTGATGTTCGGTCGCCACACCCTGGCCGACGTCCACGTGCCGGTGCTGCTCTATAGCGGTGATGGCGACAAGCTGGTGGCGGTGGACAAGAATGCCGCCGCCCTGGCGCGCAAGCTGCCCGAACCGCCGGACTTCAAATTGCTGGCCGGGGCCGGGCATTTCGTGTTCATGGCGCCCTGCGACAGCGATCAACTGGCGCTGATGCCGGCGATCTGCACCGATGCCGATGGCGTCGACCGCGAAGGCATTCACCGCGATCTGACCTCCGAAGCCGGGCGCTTTTTCGCTCACACCCTCGGGCGATCCACCCGTGCCGGCCTGCAGACGGCGGATCAGTAAGCGCGACGTTTGAGCAGCACGGTCACGCCCAAGGCGCTGAGCGACAGCAGTGCGGCGCAGAAGAAGATCCAGCCGTAGCCGAGGTTCAACGCCACCGCCCCCATCAAGGGCCCGGCAATCGCCAGGGCCAGGTCGAAAAACACGGCGTAGGCACTCAGCCCCGCGCCACGGCTGCTGTTGGGCACCTGCTTGATCGCTTCCACGCCCAGCGCCGGGTACACCAGCGACAAACCGAAGCCGGTCAGCCCTGCACCGATCAATGCCACGCAGGTAGACGGCGCGAGCCACAACAGCGTCAGGCCCAGGGTCTCGATGATCATGCACCCAATCGCCGCGCGGAAGCCGCCAAAGCGGCTGATGGCCGAGATAAACACCAGGCGCGAAACGATGAAACACACGCCAAATACCGTCAAGCAATAGGCCGCGCCTGCCCAGCCGCGATTGAGGTAGTACAGGGTGATAAAGGTGGTCAGGGTGCCGTAGCCGATGGACGCCAGGCACAGGCTGGCGCCAAACGGGGCGATACGCCCGAACACCGCCCAGAACGGCAGGCGCTCGCCGCGGACCACCGGCACGGACGGTTTATTGCGGATCAGCACCAGGCCCAGCGCCGCCAGCACCGACAGGGCGATGCCAAGGCTGTTGTAGCCGTATTCGGCGACCATTACCACGCCCAGCGGCGCGCCAATCGCGATGGCGCCGTAGGACGCAATGCCGTTCCAGGAAATCGAGCGCCCCGTATGCTCGGCGCCGACCTGGCCCATGCACCAACTGATGGTGCCCACGCCAATCAGGCCCTGGGCCACGCCGAGCAACAAACGAGCGACGATCAGGATGCCCAGGCTCAACAGCGGCAGGCTTTGCAGCAGTGTTGCCAGCAGCGTCAGCCCGCCGCTGGCCAGGATGCCGCCCAGGCCGAGCACGATTGCGCGTTTGGTGCCCACGTTATCGGACATGCGCCCAGCCATGGGGCGGCTGAGCAGGGTGGCGAGGTATTGCGAACCGATGGTCAGCCCGGCCACCACCGCACTGAAACCCAGTTGCTCGTGTACGTAGCCTGGGATCACCGCGATCGGCAGGCCGATGCAGATAAAGGCAATAAAGGTGTAGAAGACGATCGAGACGATCTGCAGGGTGATCGACAGTGAACTCGGGGCGGCGGCAGACATGAGCACTCGTTCGCGGGCGGGCGGTGAGGGCATCATCGCAAGGGCTCGGGGGAAAAGAAAGCACCCTAACTATCAACCCGGCTGACCGACAGATACAAAAAAGCCCCGTCGCAGTGGACGGGGCTTTTTCTTGTCGCTAACAGCTGCTCGCGGTGCTTAGAAGACCACGCCTTGGCTGCGCAGGTAGTCGTCATAGGTGCCGCTGAAGTCGATCACGCCGTTGGCGCTCAACTCGATGATGCGGGTGGCCAGGGACGATACGAACTCACGGTCGTGGCTGACGAAGATCAGCGTGCCCGGGTAGTTTTCCAGTGCCAGGTTCAGCGCTTCGATGGATTCCATGTCCAAGTGGTTGGTCGGTTCGTCCATGATCAGCACGTTCGGCTTTTGCAGGATCAGCTTGCCGAACAGCATGCGACCTTGTTCGCCACCGGAGATGACCTTGACCGACTTGAGGATCTCGTCGTTGGAAAACAGCATGCGCCCCAGGGTGCCGCGGATCACTTGCTCGCCCTGTGTCCACTGGCCCATCCAGTCGAACAGGCTCATGTCGTCTTCGAAGTCGTGGGCGTGGTCCTGGGCGTAGTAGCCCAGCTCGGCGGCGTCGGTCCACTTGATGCTGCCGGCATCCGGGGTCAGTTCGTTGACCAGGGTGCGCAGCAGGGTGGTCTTGCCGATACCGTTCGGGCCGATGATCGCCACGCGCTCGCCGGCTTCAACCTGAAAGCTGAAGTCCTTGAACAGCGGCTTGCCGTCGAAGCCTTTGGCCATGCGATCGACGATGACCGCCTGGCGGTGCAGCTTTTTGGTTTGTTCGAAACGGATGAACGGGCTCACACGGCTCGAAGGCTTGACCTCGGCCAGCTGGATCTTGTCGATCGCCTTGGCACGGGAAGTGGCCTGCTTGGCTTTCGAGGCGTTGGCCGAGAAGCGGCTGACGAAGGATTGCAGTTCGGAGATCTGCGCTTTTTTCTTGGCGTTGTCCGACAGCAGTTGCTCGCGGGACTGGGTCGCCACGGTCATGTACTCGTCGTAGTTGCCCGGGAACAGGCGCAACTCGCCGTAGTCCAGGTCAGCCATGTGGGTACATACGCTGTTCAGGAAGTGACGGTCGTGAGAGATGATGATCATCAGGCTGGAGCGCTGGGTCAGGATGTTTTCCAGCCAGCGGATGGTGTTGATGTCCAAGTGGTTGGTCGGTTCGTCGAGCAACAGCACTTCAGGGTCGGAGAACAGCGCCTGGGCCAGCAATACGCGCAGTTTCCAGCCGGGGGACACTTCGCTCATCGGGCCGAAGTGCTGTTCCAGGGGAATACCCAGGCCCAGCAGCAGTTCACCGGCGCGGGATTCGGCGGTGTAGCCGTCCATCTCGGCGAACTCGGTTTCCAGCTCGGCCACGGCCATGCCGTCGTCTTCGCTCATTTCCGGCAGCGAGTAGATGCGATCGCGCTCGGCCTTGACCTTCCACAGTTCTTCGTGACCCATGATCACGGTGTCGAGCACGGTGAATTCTTCGTAGGCGAACTGGTCCTGGCGCAGTTTACCCAGGCGCACATTCGGTTCCAGCATGACCTGGCCGCCGGACGGGTCCAGGTCGCCACCGAGGATTTTCATGAAGGTCGACTTGCCGCAACCGTTGGCACCGATCAAACCATAACGGTTACCGGCGCCGAATTTGACCGAGACATTCTCGAAGAGCGGCTTGGCGCCGAACTGCATGGTGATGTTAGCTGTGGAGATCAATTACTTTACCTATCAATAGCTTAGGGTGCGCTTATTTGAGCTGGGACCAATTTGGGACCAATCTGGAGCTCTTCCGATTCGCTCCAGTCCGAGCTTGGGTTGATCCAACGCGCATAAGTCGAGAGCAGCATCTGCGCACGATGGCCGAGCTGCTGGGAAATGAAGGCGGGGTTCATGCCAGACATACTGCATATTGTCGCATAGGTGTGACGACAGTTGTATGGCGGTCGACGACGGATGTTCAATGCTTTCGGTGTTGGAACCCACTACGGTGCACGTCGGTCGTCTGCTTCACGCTCTGCGAGTGCGTCGATGGCGGGAAAAGCCGACGGCGTTTCACGCACCGTCCAAGCAGATATCCGTGCGCTTCGCGTATTTGAGGGGGAAGACGCCGTGAGGGTAGGGCTGGGGCTCCGTTCGTACAGCGATTGTTTACAGATTCACACGCAAAAATTACTTATTAATACAGTTCCTGTTCCAGCAAAACTTGATACTGCACAGGCTTAAAGCCCTGGCAGGTTATCCAAAAGGGCAATGTCATTTTGGTAAGACAGGAACCATGTCCATGCATCTCCCTCGTATCCTCATTAGTGTCAGTTTGTCCACTGTGTTGCTTGGACTGATCGGTTGCGCACCGACGGCGATAGTGGGGCCCGCCGCCAACACCGTGCGCGTCACTCATAACGAACCTGGCGCCGAGTGCCAGTTCTTGGGAGATGTTACGGGTAGTCAGGGCGACTTTCTGTTTGGCAGCATCACTGGGAACGCAAACCTGGAGACTGGAGCCCGTAACGATCTGAAAAATAAAGCCGCAGCGATGGGGGGCAATCGGGTTTATCTGCTCACTGAGCGAGCGGGCCAAACCGGTTCGGACAAGCGATTGGAGCAAACCAACGTAACCCTTTCAGGAAACGTTTATCGCTGCCCTTGACGGTGAGCCTGGTCGGTTGCCACGCCTAAGTTGAGGGAGATCAGTAATTATCGGTCGGATAAAAGCTCCAGTCGGAACCGCAACTTGTTGGCTGGACGAAATGCGGATCGCTCAATTGCTGCCGCATAAGTGAATCCACGTTTAACCACGCGTAGTCGATAGAACAGAGTCGTATGGCTGGCTAAACCAGCGACTTTTGAATTTGATGATCAAATGTCTCTAGAAAGTCGTGCATGCTGAGTTCTCCGAGATCTACGGTTTTAGCGCCGCCGGCCGCGATAAAGGTTATGTCAGTGATACCCAGGACGTTCAGGATCAGTTTCAAATAGTGGGTCGCAATGTCACGGTCTTTAATCGGCGAGTCGTCGGTATATACACCTCCCGAGGCGAGCAGCACTGTTGCTTTTTTACCGGTCACCAGTCCTTTGCCATCAACGCCCAGGGTCAGGCCTTTACGCACCACATGATCGACCCAGGCCTTGAGTGCCGCAGGGACGTTATAGTTGTAGACGGGTGTTGAAATAACCAAGTGATCGGTTTCGAGCAACTCGGCCGCAAGTTCATCGGATAGTTGCAACACCGCTTTCATTTCAGGCGAATGTTGGGGGGCGGGGGTGAAGTAAGCCTGTAACCAGGGGGCTGTCACGAAGGTCAGCGGGGTGTCCGTTAGATCCCGTATTTTGATGGCGCCCCGAGGGTGCGCAGCTTCCCATGCGGCCACGAAGCGGCGAGTGAGCTGTCGGGAAATCGAAGTATCCCCACGTGGGCTGGTTTCAATGGTGAGAAGCCTGGACATGAAAGTAACTCCTGCGCGGTGAGGGGGCGGTATGTTTTGCGTTGTCGCGGTAGGCGATGTGCGACACACTCTACCCAATGCGATCTATAATCAGGAGTGATGTAAATATGATTGAGTCCATCTGTTTAAGTGATTGAGCATGATCGGAAATCTCAGCCTGGATCAATTGCGGATCCTTGTAACCATTGCCGATACAGGCAGTTTTTCGGCCACGGGACGTCACCTGCGGCGCGCTCAATCTGCCATTAGCCAATCGATTGCCACGCTTGAGTCAGTTCAAGGTGTGAGGCTGTTTGATCGCAGCGGTCATCGTCCAACGCTCACTGAGGTCGGTAGAGTGCTGGTGGTTCAAGCGCGCGCCGTGCTGGCGAGCGCTGCCCAATTTGAAGCAATGGCTGCAAGTACTGCAGCAGGGGTTGAGCCGGAGTTGGCGCTCGCCATAGACCCTTTAGTCCCCAGCGCCCCGCTCATCGAAAGCCTTGGCGCGCTCCGTGAGGCTTTTCCGCATCTGGCCGTGAGTTTCTCTACAGAAGGCTTAGGCGGCGCTGAGCGCCGATTGCGCAACGGCGATGCGGCACTGGCGCTTTGCACATTGATCCCGACGGTGCCCGACGATATCACCGCGCTGGCGCTGCTCAGCGTCGACTTGAGGCCAGTCGTCGCCAGCGGGCACCCCTTGGCCATGTTAGGCCGCCGGGCAACACGGGCAGACCTCAAGCCCTATGTGCAACTGGTGCTTTCCGATCCGGTTTCTCCCGACGGCCCTAGCTATGGGGTGACGGGCAGTCACCAGTGGCGGTTTGTCGATTTGGCACGGCGCCTGGATTTCTTACTCGCCGGGTTCGGTTGGTGCCGAATGCCAGAGCATCTGATTGCGGATCATCTGGCTTCAGGGCGCCTCCGGCCGCTTGAGTTAACCGCCGAACTTCAACGCACACCAGACACGCTTACGATCTATGCCGCGCACATGCAAAATCGCTCTTTAGGCAAAGCAGGCCGATGGTTGCTGAATGACCTGACCCGTCGTCTGTGCCTGTGAGGGTACGAAGATGACCGAGGTCGGCGGTTTGGTGACCTGGGCCGAGAGATAAGTTCGGCCGCAGGCGAGGGTTTCATCTGACGGGCAATTGGCTTATTTTCCGTAGCTCACTGTAACTGACTTTCTGGAGACGCAATGGACATGCCCTCAGCCCAACAGGCGATTGCCAGTAACAAGGACGCCTGGGACGAATCCGCCCGGCTGCACAAAGACACGGATACCTGGAGGACGCTGCTGGCCTCGGTCGCCGAACCGGATTTTTCGTGCCTGGACCCGACTCTCACCGCCTTGTTGCAAGATGTCGGTGTTGCCGGCAAAGACGTGGTGCAGCTGTGTTGCAACAACGGCCGCGAAAGCTTGTCGTTATTCGGCCTGGGCGCACGCACGGTCGTCGGCGTGGACCAATCCCGTGCCTTTCTCGATCAGGCTCGGGAACTCGCGGCGCTCTCACCCTACAGCCCGGAACTCATCGAAACCGATATCCACCATTTGCCCGAGCGCTTGCACGCACGCTTCGATATCGCCCTGGTGACCATCGGCGTATTGGGCTGGATGCCGGATGTGGCGCGGTTCATGCGCCAGGTCGCCACAACGCTGAAGCCCGGCGGCACTCTGGTGATGTACGAAACCCACCCGTTCCTGGAAGTGTTCGACCCGCTGGCAGCCAATCCGCTGCTGCCTGCCAGTTCGTACTTCCAGCGTGAGCCTTTTGTGCTGCAAGAGTCGATCGTCTATGAAGGGCAGAGCGCAGTCGCGGGGCCGACGTCCTACTGGTTTGTACACACGCTGGGCAGTGTGGTCAGCGCAGCGATTGCGGCGCGGTTGCAGATCGCTCATCTGCAAGAGTACCCGCATTCAAATCGCGAAGAACTCTACGACCAGTACGAGGATCAGGCGGCCCAGTTGCCGCTGTGTTTTACCCTGACGGCGACCAAGCGCCTGCCCTGAGCTGTTTTGCGCGTAAAAAAAGCCCGCCGGGGGAGGCGGGCTAAGGGATTCACTGGAGTAGGTAGGCTTCACCCTATAGACCGGAAGGTGAATGCTTTGTGAAAATCCCGTCGCAAGTTCAGATGGGCGCGGGGCTCAGGATCGACGCACGAATGTACGCATTGTCTGCCCGGGGCCGGTGCTGAATACACACGGTCGCGGCATGCCTTCATCCGCCGCGATGAATACGAACTCGTCTCCTTCCAGGCGGTAGCTGGCCGGCAGCAGCTTGCCCGCGTCATCCCCCATGGCATCGATCCAGGTGATGCTTTTGGGATGGGTGGTGCTGTCCAGGAAGAATCGGCCGGCCAGTAGTCGTTTGCCATCAACGGTGAGCACTTCAAAGTGGTCGTCGGTAATGGTGGTGATTGCACCGGGGGCGCTGTGGGCGTCGGGCGGGTTGAGCACGCCGCTGTCTTCGAGCGAGACCTGCTGCCATGTGCCCTGCAGGGCTTGGTAGTCCGAGTCGGAAATGGATGTCATACAAATTCCTTTTTGTTGAGGCGCATAGCACTGAATAGCGCGACCGAACGGTCAGAAAAAGCCGGGTATATACAAGTTTATCCGTAGGAAGCTTCGTGTTATCAGGCTTTTATCGCGATTTTTTCGAGTGAGAGCAGCTATTTAACAAACTTTTGACTACTCTTGTGACAAGAATATTCCTACTTGATGAACGCCAGTGGCAATGATCGCTTGAATGAAGGGAAACAAACTTTAATAGCGTGGGATTTTTCGTCTGACTGAGTGGTCAGATAGCGATTGGTTAGCCTGCTCTGTGGGCTTCAGGGCGTTGTCCCTGATTCTTTACTGGGTATTCAGGTTTTTGACGGTGGTGGCCGTTTAGTATCATTTTTAAGGTGCTTTCATTTTGAATCGAACTTCCCCGCATACTGTTTCTAGCTCTTCAGATGAAATCGACCTGCTTGAACTGTTTCACTCGATTTGGCAGCAAAAAAAACTGGTAGTGGGGTGTACGATTCTGGCGGGCGTGCTGGGCGTCGGTTATGCCTTCCTGGCGCCGCGGACATATGAGGTCAGCAGTGTCTTGCGCCCGGCGGCGATCAATGAACTGGATGCATTGAACCGTTCCGAAGTCTACAAGTTGCCACCGGCCGATGCGTTGTCGAAGGTGGGCGCGCAGTTGGACTCTTATGAGGCGAGGCTGGGCTTTTTCAGATCCCATGAGCAATTGTTCACTGCATTCCAGAAGCCTGGGCAAAGCCTGGAGCAGAGTTTTGAAGACTTCAACCGCAACTCAGTCAACTTGATTCTGCCGGACCCGAAAAAGTCAGACTCGTTGAGCAGTTATATCCGCCTGGAGTTGCAGTACCCGAACGATGTGGACGGTGTGGCGATTCTGAACGGCTTTGTCGACTACGCCATTGCGGCGGAGCGCGAACAAGTCGGTGCGGACCTCAAGGTGATCGTCAACAACCGCCTGAATGAACTCAAAGGCAAGATCGACGCTGCGCGCGCCAACTACGATACCGATAAGGAATCGAAGATCGCCAAGCTGTTGGAAGATGACCGACTCAAGCGCGCCCAGTTGCAAGATGAACTCAGTGCCCTGCGCCTGCAGATGAAAATGGAGCGTACCAACCGCCTGGCAGAGCTGTCGGAAGCCATTGCCATCGCCAAGTCCATGGGTATCAAAACGCCGACCACGCCATCGTCCATGGCGGATGCCGCACGAGGCGGTTCGAGCCAGGTGATGCGTACCGAGGTCAACAACCAGAAGATCCCGCTTTACTTCCTCGGCACCGAGGCCCTGGAGGCCGAGCGCGTTGCGCTACAACAGCGGACCAGCGACGACTTTACCAACCCTCGCGTCGCCGAGATCGGCAAGGAGTTGCAACTGCTGGAGGTCAACCGTGAGGTTGAAGTGCTGCGCAAGCGTGGGAATGAAGACATCTTCCTGCAGGATGTTGAACCGCTTCGTGCTGAAGTTGCGCGCTTGCGTAACCTCAACATCGACATGAGCAACCTCAAGCTGGTCACCGTCGACCGCCGCGCCCAGGAGCCACTGGCGCCGATCAAACCGAAAAAAGCCCTGGTGATCGCCTTGAGCCTGGTCGCGGGGTTGATCCTCGGCTTGTTCGTCGCACTGGTCCGCCATTTTGTGCTGACCCGGCGCGAAACCGTGCCTTATTCGAGCTTGGAAGACGGGCGCTTTTCCCGGCGTGAGCGCAAGGATGATCAGCCGCTGCCGTAACGTTTAATACGCAAGGGCTTGTCCCATGACAAGCCCCCGTGCCCCCCTCCAATTACAATCAGTGGACAGCTTTTCACAATTCTTAGTTAACCTTTAGTTACAAATTGTGGCTAAATATCGGGCGATGGTTATGAACCGAAGGGCTATCCGCCGGTCGTGCCGCCTATATGTGAATTGTGATTTCATGTGCTGCTATCCAACCTCGGCCGTCGTGGGCCCGCAGGAGCAGCCTGTTTTCTCCTGACTTGTGACGAAATCCATTGAAACTCATTATTGTTTTCCTCTACGTTGCCTCTATTGCGTATGTCCACCTGCGTGGCCGGGTGCGGCATAAACTGAGACGCCAGCTCAGCGATCACTCTACGTTCCTGGCGCCGATCAACTGCTTTCTCTACTTGTTCTCCAAGCTACCCAGCCGACCGTATCTCTCACCCAGCGACTTCCCGGACCTGAGCCCACTGCAGGAGCATTGGGAAGAAATCCGCCAGGAAGCCCATACCCTGATGCAGGCGGGCGCGATCAAGCGTTCGGACCAATACGACGATGTTGGTTTCAACTCGTTCTTCAAGTCGGGTTGGAAGCGCTTCTACCTGAAATGGTATGGCGACAGCCACCCCTCGGCGATGAAGCTGTGCCCGCGCACCACCGAGTTGCTGCAGAGCATCGGCTCGGTCAAGGCCGCGATGTTCGCCGAGTTGCCGCCGGGCTCCAAGCTGGTGCGCCACCGCGACCCTTACGCCGGTTCCTATCGCTACCACTTGGGCCTGGATACCCCCAACGATCCGGGGTGCTACATCAATGTGGACGGCGAGAACTACTCCTGGCGCGACGGCGAACCGGTGATGTTCGACGAGACCTATATCCACTACGCAGAAAACGCCACCCAGAAGAACCGCATCATTCTGTTCTGTGACGTCGAGCGGCCGATGAAGTACCGCTGGGCGGCCGCGTTCAACCGCTGGTTCAGCCGCACGGTGATGGCCGCCGCCGGCGCGCCGAACGACGCGGGCGACAAGACCGGCGGCCTGAACCGTGCGTTTAGCCGCTTGTACAAAATCCGCCTGCGCGGCAAGGAACTCAAGAAGCGTAACCGCACGCGCTACTACCTGGAAAAGTGGGCGATCTTCGCGGTGCTTGCGCTGATCTTCATCCTGATCTGAACCTCGACGTGGCGCGACTCACTGCGGTGGCGTCGCGCCCAACGTGTCCCACATCTGTTTGCTGAGCCTCTGCCTGTTGGCATAACCCGCCCACGGGTCGCCCTTCAAACCCTGCAACCGCTGTTGCAGGTTGGCGACCGTCCACTGCTGGGCACCGCGCAACCCCTTCAACTCCTCGCGACTGACCGGCACCGACACCGGCAGGCCGGGGCGTGCGCGCACTGAATAGGCCGCCACCGTACTGGCACCGCGCGCGTTACGCAGGTAATCGATGAAGATCTTGTCCTGTCGATTCTTCAGCCCTGAGGTGGCGGTGAAGCGTTCCGGCAGGCGTTGAGTCATGAACTGAGCGATCGCTTTGGCGAAGGCTTTCACGGTGGCCCAATCATCGCGGCGCGCCAGCGGGATCATCAGGTGCAGGCCTTTGCCGCCGCTGGTCTTGACGAAGGCTTGCAGGCCCAACTCGTCGAGCACCGACAAGGTCAACTGCGCCGCCTCCAGCATGGCTTTCCACGGCAAGGCCGGATCGGGGTCGAGGTCGAGGACGAACAGGTCCGGGGTTTCGATCTTGTCCGAGGTGGCACCCCAGGTGTGCAGTTCGACGGTACCCATCTGCACCGCACCGATCAGGCCGGCGAGGCTGTCGATCTGCATCAGGCGCGCATGGTCAGGGTCCAGGCGCTGGTCCAGTTGCTTGATATGGGGAATCGCCAGGTGCTCCGAGTGCTTCTGGAAAAATTGCTCGCCGTCGATGCCCTCCGGCGCCCTCAGCAAGGAAACGGGGCGGTGACGCAGGAAGGGCAGCAGCCATTCGCTGATGCTCTGGTAAAACTGCGCCAGTTGCAGCTTGCGGGTGCCGCTGGCGAGATCGATGACGCGCTCGGCATGGGTGATCTGCACACCGGCGAGGGTGACCGACGCGGCGGTTTTTTGCGGCGCGGGCGTGGGCCTGGCGTTCCCCACGCAGGCACCGCTGAGCACGCTTTGCGGCTGGGCTTCGGTGATGTCGTAGTCGCTGGCCGGGCGGGCGTGCCGGTCGTTTTCCTTGATCAGCAGCCACCGTTCCTTGTCGCCGCTGCCTTTGAGGTGGGTGCGTACCAAGACCCAATCGCCTGAGAGTTTTTCGCCGGCCAGGGTGAATTCCAGTTTGCCGGCGGCGTAGGCGGTTTGTGGATCGTCGTGGGGGTGCCAAATGCCACGGTCCCAGACGATCACATCGCCGGCGCCGTATTGGCCGGCCGGAATGCTGCCTTCGAAACTGCCGTAGCTCAAGGGGTGGTCTTCGACTTGCACCGCCAGGCGTTTCTGGCTGGGGTCGAGGCTGGGGCCCTTGGGCACCGCCCAGCTCTTGAGCACGCCATCGAGCTCAAGGCGCAAGTCGTAGTGCAGATTGCGTGCGTCGTGCTTCTGGATCACGAACGTCAGCGCCGATGCATTGCGTTGCGCGCCCGACGCGGCGCCGGAAGGTTCGGCGGTGATCTTGAAGTCGCGTTTGCGGTTGTATTCGCTCAGGGGCTTTGCCATATCGTGCTCCCTACCTTGGTCGGCTCAAGAGGCCTTTTCGCTGGCTTTTTACACACCTTGCACCCGTGCGATCGCTGGCGTGGAAGTTGCGGTGCGCGGATGCTCGGACAGAACGTGTTACATCTGATGAGAAACTATTTAGTTACCAAAGGCGAACCCAAAGCGTAGCGTGGTATCGAAAGCACGTACTCCTCGTCCCAAGAGGCTTTGTCATGATCACCTGTGTGCGACATCTTGCAGCGTTGGCGCTAGGCCTGGCACTTTGCGCCAGTGCCCAGGCGCAAAACCTGCCCGGCAGCAATGACGCCAACAATAGCCCGATCCACCGGGCCAATCCCAACAGTATGCAGGGCACCCAGCCCAATGCACCGGCGATTCGCGGCATCCAGACCGGGCCGACCACGCGCACGCCGACCCTGGAAAACGGCGGCATCGGCAATCGCTATCCGCAACGCCAGGCTGCGCCCAGCCGCCCGGCGACGGAAACCAAAGCCCCCACGGTTGACGCCAACGGCAATCGCCGGCCTTGAGCGCCGGTAAGGACCCCGTCTTATGTCTCTACGCAAAACCCTGCTTGCCGCATGTTGCGCAAGCGCCTTATTGCCGCTGACAACGCTGTATGCCGCCGAAGCCCAGCAGTTTCCCAGCGAACAAGGCAGCATCAGCGCCACGCCGATCGCCAAAGGCCTGGATCATCCGTGGGCCGTGGCGTTTTTACCGGACAAACAGGGCTACCTCGTCACCGAGCGTCCCGGCCACCTGCGGGTCGTCAGCCCGGATGGCAAATTGTCGGCGCCGCTGACCGGCGTGCCTGAGGTCTGGGCCAAGGGCCAGGGTGGTTTGCTCGATGTGGTGCTGTCGCCGGACTTCAAGCAGGACCGCCTGGTGTACTTGTCATATGCCGAAGGCGGCGGCAAGGGCGGCACAGCCGGCACTGCGGTCGGTCGCGGGCGGTTGGCGGATGACCTGAGCGGTTTGCGCGACTTCAAGGTGATCCTGCGCCAGGAGCCCAAGCTCTCCACCGGCAATCATTTCGGCTCGCGCCTGGCCTTTGACCGCGACGGCTACCTGTTCGTCACCCTGGGTGAAAACAACGACCGGCCCACCGCCCAGGACCTGGACAAGCTGCAAGGCAAGGTGGTGCGGATCTACCCGGACGGCCGCGTGCCGGATGACAACCCCTTTGTCGGGCAGCCGGGCGTGCGCCCCGAAATCTGGTCCTACGGCCAGCGCAATCCGCAGGGCCTGGCGTTGAACCCGTGGAACGGCACGCTCTGGGAAAACGAGCACGGGCCGCGTGGCGGAGATGAAATCAACATCATCGAACGCGGCAAGAACTACGGCTGGCCGATGGCGACTCATGGCATCAACTATTCGCTGACACCGATCCCCGAGGCCAAGGGCAAGGTGGTGGACGGTACTGTGGCGCCGCACCATGTGTGGGAGAAATCCCCGGCGATCAGTGGCATGGCATTCTACGATGCCGACCGCTTCCAGGCTTGGCAGCACAATCTGTTCATTGGCGCCCTGGCCAGCCGGGAGCTGATTCGCCTGCAGTTCGACGGCGACAAGGCGATCCATGAGGAACGCTTGCTCGGCGGCTTGAATGCGCGAATTCGCGACGTGCGGCAAGGGCCGGATGGCTTTTTGTATGTGTTGACCGATGAGGATGATGGGGTGTTGTACCGAGTGGGTCTGAACCAGGATTGAGCAATAAGCCGCAAGCTTCACGCTTGCGGCTACAGGCTAGAGTCCCAACTCCGACAGCCCCGGATGATCGTCCGGACGCCGCCCCAACGGCCAATGGAACTTGCGCTCGCTGTCCTTGATCGGCATGTCGTTGATGCAGGCAAAGCGGTTGGCCATCAGGCCGTGCTGGTCAAATTCCCAGTTTTCGTTGCCGTAGGAACGGAACCAGTTACCCGAGTCGTCGTGCCACTCATAGGCATAGCGCACCGCGATACGGTTATCGCTGAACGCCCACAACTCCTTGATCAACCGGTAATCCAACTCCTTGGCCCATTTGCGGCTGAGGAAGTCTTTGGCTTGTTCGCGGTTGTAGGCGAATTCAGCGCGGTTACGCCATTTGGTGTCCAGGGTGTAGGCCAGGGACACCCGATGCGGGTCGCGGGAGTTCCAGCCGTCTTCGGCCAGGCGGACTTTTTCGATGGCCGACTCGCGGGTAAACGGCGGCAGGGGTGGGCGGGTTTCTGCAGGGGATGACATTGGGCGGCTCCTTAAAACAATAAGGGTTGATCGAAAGTTGCGATGCCTGTGGGTTTAAAGTCCCAATAACGTTCGTGCCATGGATTGCGCCGTATCCGCCGCGGTGGCATCGCCCGTCACCAGGGCCACGGTAATGGCGCCATCGATCAGGATCAGCAGTTGCGCGGCCTGCCGTTGCGGCTCGGGCGTGCCATGGGCTTGACACAGTTCGAGCAGGTACTCGAAGAGTTTGTGTTTATGCGCCTTCGCCAGCAGGCGTACCGGGGCTTGCGGGTCGCCGGTTTCGCCGCTGGTGTTGATGAATGCGCAGCCGCGAAAGTCCGCCGAACCGAACCAGGCCTTGAGCGCGTCGAACACGGCGAGCAGGCGCTCGCCGCTGTCTTCACGGCGTTCCACCTCGGCCCGCAGCCAGTGCATCCAGCGCGCGTCGCGACGTTGCAGGGCCGCGATCACCAGTTCGTCCTTATTGGCGAAATAGCGGTAGATGCTCTTTCGGGAGACACCGGCGGTTTTCACCAGGAAGTCCATGCCAGTGGCGGCGATGCCGTGGCGATAGATCAGCTTCTCGGTGACGTCGAGGATAATGTCGCGGGTAATATCGTTCATGTGTCATACAGTAGAACGATCGTTCTTCTTTCGCAACAAGGTTTTTCACTGACTGGCAACGAGACCTGAGCACCCCCATGGTGTAAGCTCTGGGCCTCTTCGGATTCGACCCATTGCGAGCCTTATGCCGTCGTTCTTCAAACGTTCCCTGTTGCCCAAACTGCGCGCTTTCCCACTCTCCACCGAGGCGATTGAGGTGCTGTCCGGCGCCGCGGCGTTTCGTCGTTGCCTGCTGGAGAAAATTTCCCAGGCTACCCAACGCATCTATATCGTCGCGCTGTACTTGCAGCAGGACGAGGCGGGGCAGGAGATCTACGACGCCTTGCACGCCGCCAAGGCCGCACGCCCGGAGCTGGACATCGTGGTGCTGGTCGATTGGCTGCGCGCCCAGCGCGGGCTGATCGGCGCCGGTAAACAGCCGGGCAACAGCGCCTGGTACCAGGCCATGACCCAAAGCCATGCCACCGAGGTGCCGGTCTACGGCGTGCCGGTGCAGACCCGCGAACTGTTCGGCGTGTTGCACCTCAAGGGCTTTGTGATCGACGACAGCGTGCTGTACAGCGGCGCCAGCCTGAACAACGTGTATTTGCACAAATTCGACAAGTACCGTTTCGACCGTTACCACCTGATCCACAGCGCACCGCTGGCGGATTCGATGCAACACCTGGTGGAGCACGGGCTGATGGCCTCCAAGGCCGTGCATCGCCTCGACTTGCCCAACCCGCCGACGACCCGCAGCCTGCGCAACGATATCGGCGACCTGCGCAGCCGCCTCAAGCACGCGGCCTACGACACCACCAGCGGCCAGTTGCCCAACGGCCACCTGTCTGTCAGCCCCTTGCTCGGCGTCGGTAAGAACAACCCCCTGAGCCGGGTGATCCTCGAACTGATCGCCAGCGCCCAGCATCAACTGACCATTTGCACGCCATACTTCAACCTGCCGCTGCCGGTGACCCGGGAAATCAACCGCGCCCTGGCGCGCGGGGTGAAGATCGACATCATCGTCGGCGACAAGACCGCCAACGACTTCTACATTTCGCCCAGCGAGCCGTTCAAGGTGATCGCGGCCTTGCCGTACCTCTACGAGATCAGCCTGCGCCGCTTTGCCAAGCGCCATCAGCCGATGATCGACAGCGGCCAGTTGAACCTGCACCTGTGGCGCGACGGCGACAACACTTACCACCTCAAAGGCATGTGGGTCGACCAGCGTTATACGTTGCTGACCGGCAACAACCTCAACCCACGCGCGTTCCGCCTTGACCTGGAAAACGCCTTGCTGATCGATGACCCCAAGAGCGAGTGGCTGGAACCCCGGCGCACCGAGCTGGCGCAGATTTTCCAGCACACCACGCGCATCGAAGGTTATCAGCAGTTGCAGACCCTGGTGGATTACCCGCAGGCAGTCGGCAAGTTCCTGCGCCGCGTCAGCCGCGTGCGGATCGAGCGGTTGTTGTATCGCATTCTGTAACACGGGCATCGCGCAACGAACTCTCTTGCTGCCTTCAAAGCCTTGAGAGTTCGCCTACACGCAGCGCTGGCCCAGGCGGGTATGTTTTCTCTCGACAGTTCTTAAGGACAAGAACTCTTGCCATTCACTGGTAGAGAGGAACTAGAAATGTCGCCCGTCTCCCCAATCCTTCATGCCCGTTCGCCAATTCCGCTGGCGCTGAGCGCCGCGCCGGCGCCGATTGGCAGCATCATCCCCGAAACCGTTGTGCGCAACCGGCGCGCGGCGCCACCCGATCTACCGGCCAGTGCGGCGCCGCCATGGACCTTGCAGCCAGCCCCGGCCACGTCGGCGGAGGCCGATCATCAGTTACACACGGCGTTGAGCACCTCGGCCCTGCGTCAGTTAGCGGACTCGAGCGTCCAGATTCCCCATGGCGCCACGATTCGTCCAGGCTTCGAGGCGCTGCGCAGTGCCTTCAATACCGCCGAGATGCGGGCCTGGGTCGCCAGCAAAGGGATGGCCCTGGATACCGTCGTGGTCAAACCCGACTCGGTCAGCGGTTGGGTCGTCGACAGTGGGGTAGCGACACAAAAGACCTTCACCTTGAACGACACCTCGGGATGGTGGCAGGTCAGCGCCAGGCTGCGCGCCGCCGCTGCCGCCCTGGATGTGGCCGGCAACGGGCTTGCGTATGTGCATCCTGAGAGCGAAGGCTTGTCTCGCAACGCGGTGTTGCAGGGGTATGGTATTCCCCCGCCGCACACCGCCGACGAACTGCAGACTGTGCGCCAGGCACTTTCGACGGCGGATTGGTCTGCCTTGTCGCCGGAGGTCAAGGGGCGCCTGGAGCAGCGCAACCTGAGGGCTAGAAAAGTCATCGACGTGATGGACGAGCGCGTGCATCTGGCGGGCACCTTGAGTGAGCGCGTGCGGCACCTCTCCGATGAAGACGAGGTGTTGCTGGCCGACGTGCAAACGCCGATCAGCCGCACCTCGTCGCTGGCGATTGACGGCGCCGAGCAGGCAGCGGTCAGCGAGGTGCTGGCGTCCCATGGGTTGTCGGTGCCGAAGACGGCGCGGGAGGTGCGCAATATCCTGCGCTGGCTCGACGCTGCGCTGCCACCAGCGCCGGCGCTGGGGGACTATGCACAGTTGATCGCGCGTCAGTGGGCCCCTGGTGTCTTGTCCGACGCCGACAAACGCTTCGTGGCGGAGTTGAGCGATGACGATACTCCTGGCAACAAGCCTGCGGTGAACCTGCTGCGTGTCCTGGATATCCGCGGGGTGCTTGCTCTCAACAGCGCAGGCACCTTGCGCGCCGACGCTGATCGCTTCCTCGAGCAGGTCCTGAACAGCCCCGTGGCGTTGAACTGGGGCAGGGCCGTGGCGCGTAATCGCCAGTTCCAGGGCGCGTCCGGCAGCGATCAACTCTCGACGCTCGAAGCCAAGCAGTGGGTGCTGGCGGCCATCATGCTGCAAATCGACCCCGACGCCCCGGGACGCCCCGGGACCATTGCCGGCTATGACATCTACCAACCTGCCAACAATGGGCGGACGCTGGCCTCGGTACGCACGGATATCGAAACGCACCTGTGGAAAAAAACCTCACTGGACCCCAAGGTCGCGCCCCTGTTGGCCCACCTGTTTCTGGCCGCTGCCGCCCCTGAGTTTCTGATTCGGGATGTTCCTTCCACGCTGCGCATGGGGGCTGCGGAATGGGCGGATTTGCGCCTGGGCGTGACCTTTGCCGAACGTCAAGGCGGCGCGGGCAGCTCGCGGGCGATGAGTTACCCGGAAATCATGGCGCTTGCCCGACTGGATGCACGCACTGCGGACGAGGCGGCAGTGCTGGATAACCACGGCGTCGACGTGTTGCTGGACTGGGGCTTGATGCAAGGGGTTTACGCCAAGACCGCCGACGGTCGCTATACACCGCAGCACTACGAGCAGGCCAGTGAAGCCTTTCAGGCCCAGCGCGAGCAACTCCTGCAGGCCCTGATGGCGTTCAAGACGCCGCTGCCGACACGCCGGGACCAGGCGGTCGCGAACCTGCAGAAGGTGTTCCCGGAACTCAGCGGGCCCCAGTTGCAAGCGTTGCAGGTCTACGTTGCGGACCCGGACGAGCGCCGCAACATGAAGGTCTCGGAACCCAAGATCCGTTCGCTGATCGAGACCTATATGACCGGCGACCTGGTCAGGGATCGCTGGATGCTGCTGGAGGCTGACACTCCCGGCGCCACTGGCGCTGCAAGAACGCCCTTTTCAAACGCACGCCCAAGTCGCACCGAACAAGCCGCCATCGTCAAAAACGTGCGCGCCCTGAATGCCAGGATCAAGCGTTTGCCCAGCCTGCTGGGGCAAGTGGTGAGCGAAGTCGACGGCTACCTGGCGAGCCTCAAGCAAGGCTTGGGCATTACCACCAAGCGCATGATCGCCAACTTGCCCCTGGCTGATCGCCAGGCCCTGGAGTATGGCGCCGTCGAGCTGTTTACCCTGCGCGAACAGATCGACGGGGTGCCCACGCTGGACCAGACATCCGCGCAAGTCGAAGCGCGACGAGGGCGCAAAGGCACGCTGATCCGCTGTGACTACAACGGGCAGATCAGCTACTTTGAAGTGTTCCCGGCCAAGATGATGATCGTTAAGCGCACGGACTTACCCGAGCAACTGGTGCTGGGCGGCACCCTCGAAGAGACGCAGCGCACCTACGGACGTTGGGCGCCCTCGACGGTCCTGTTGCAGAACGGCGCAGTGGAGCCGTTCGACTTCACCGCCTACACCTCCGATGCCTTGCCGCGATCGGACGTTTCGTCCGCCGGCATCATTATCGATAAGCTCGGTGATACCTTGCCGGCCGCTCCCGCGGCTGCGAATGGCCGCGTGAGCGCGGCGGTGCCCAACAGCTTTGCATCGCCCCGCAGCCAAGCGATTGTCGACCGGATCCTGCAGGGCAATTTCATTCATCACCGCGACAGTGTGCTCAAGTATGCCCAGGGCCAATTACCCCTTGAGCAACAACGAGAAGTGTCGCAACGCAACGACAGTATTTTGCTGAGCATGATTCCGTTTGTCGGGGCCATCGTGGACCTGGCCAAGGGCAATATCATCGAGGGTACGCGGGGCTTGTTGATCGATACGGCCGGTGCGTTTCTAGGTGGCGCGGGAACGGCGGTGCGCTCGTTGGTCAAATCCACCAAGGTCGTCGCGCCTTTTGGCGCCAAGGCATTCCGCGTGCTGGAAAAGGGCGTGAGCGTGGTCAGCGCGTTTTTGAATCCGGTAGATGGCGCTGCCGATCTGTTGGTCAACAGTGCCAAAGGCGTGCTCGCCTTGCCTCGCGCGTTGAACAGCGCGCCCAACGTGTCGGCGTTCGCGAACATGCTCGCGGCGCAGGAAAAGTTGCGCACATTCTTCGGCGTACACGCGGCAATAGATCGCGCGGTGGCAACGCACAATGGGCACCATCAAGGCGTGCCCATTCGAGCGGTGCAGATGGGCGCGCATTGGTATGCGGCCAATCCTGAAAGCGGCTTGCCGGTCGGTACGCCGTTGGAAGGGTACCGACCGTTGAGCGAGACCTAGAGGGCTCAGTTCAAACCCAGTTTGCCGCGCAGGGTCGACAGGTCTTCAGCCAGGGTATTGACCGGGCCGACCAAGGCTTTGCGGTCGTTTTCCTTGACCTTGTCGTAGGTCTGGAAACCGCCGTCCGCCGTCTTGTACTTGGCCAGGATCGTGTCCACGCTGGCGAAGTTCTTGTCGACCTTGGCCAGGAAGGCCGTGTCCTGTTTCTCGATCTGGCCGCGGAACAGGTCGACGATTTTCTTCGCGCCGTCGATGTTGCCCTGGAAGTCATACAGGTCGGTGTGGCTGTAGCGGTCTTCCTCGCCGGAGATCTTGGTGGCGGCGACTTCTTCGAGCAGGGCTGCGGCGCCGCCCACGACTTTCTCCGGCGGGAAGGTCAGGCCGGCCACGCGCGTCTGCAGGTCCTTGACGTTGTTGTTCAGGCCGTCGGCCAAGGCGTCGAGGCCGTGGGTGGTGTTTTCGGCGAACAGGCTGTACTCGATACGGTGAAAGCCGGTGAAGTCGTCGGCTTTCACGCCTTTTTCGTGGTCGTCGACCCGCGAGTCGATGGCCGCGTCGAGGTCGCTGAACAGCTCGGCGATCGGTTCGATGGCCTCATAATGCACGCGGGTCGGCGCATACAGCTGCTTGGCGGTGGCCAGGTCGCCTTTTTTCACCGCGTCGGTGAACGCCTGGGTCTGGGTCGCCAGCTCAGCGATTTGTTCGGTGACGTAGATCTTGTAGTCCGACACCGGGCCTACCAGGTCCAGCGGCGCCGTGGCGGCGAAGGCCGCCAGGGGTGAGAGGGTGATTAACAGCGACAGCGCGAGAGTCGACTTGTTCATGGGACGGTTTCCGCTTTAAGTGTTGGCAGGGGGTTGAACGTGCGTTGCAGCAAGTAGCGTGCGCCCGATGAAATCCTTCGGTCCCGTTGCCCCCGGCAAGGTGAAGAAATACCCGCCGCCGACTGGCTTGAGGTACTCCTCCAGGGGCTCGCCGTTGAGCCGGGTTTGTACGCTGATAAAACCTTTTTCCAGGTCGGCCTGGTAGCAGATGAACAGCAGCCCCATGTCCAGCTGACCGTTTTTGTTGACGCCGTTGGAGTAGTTGAACGGCCGGCGCAGGATCAGGTTGGCCTGGGTCTGCGGCGTGCGCGGGTTGGCCAGGCGGATATGGGCATCGAGCTTGGTCAGCTTGCCTTGCGGGTCTTTGCTGTAATCGGGCACTTGGGCTTCGTGCTGGCCACCCATGGGCGCGCCGGTGGGCTTGATGCGGCCGATGATGCTTTCCTGTTCCTGCAGCGGCGTGCGGTCCCAACGCTCGACAAAATTGCGAATGATCCGCACCGCCTGGTAGCTGCCATTGGCCGCCCAGGCCGGTTCGTCACTGCCGGGCTGCACCCAGACCACTTGGTCCATGGTCTTGGCATCGTTGGAATTCGGGTTGGCCGAACCGTCACGAAAGCCCAGGAAGTTGCGCGCACTCTGCGCAGGCTCGCCGGGGCGGGCGGGCGCCTGCGGCGGCACGCTGCCTTCCTGCTTCCAGCGCACCAGCAGCAGGTCGGGCAGGTTTTTCACGATGTCGCGCAGGGCGTGGATATTGGTATCCGGAGTGTTGGAGCAAAATTGCAGGCTCAGGTCGCCGTGGCACTGCGCCGCTTCCAACGCATCGTTGGGGAAACCGACCATGCGGATCAGGCGCTTGGGTTTGGCTGCGCTGAGGCCGAAACGCTCATCGAACAGCGATTCGCCGACCGATACGGTGATGGTCAGGTTATCCGGCGTAACCACCGGGCCGAGGATGCCCGAATCGGTGGGCGGCAGTTTCGGGTCGACCTGCGGCACGCTGCCGCCGGTCATCAGGAAGCTGATGCGCTCGTTGAGGGTGCGGAACAGCCGCTCCAAGTCGTCGCGATCACCAGCCAGGACATCGAAGGCCACCAGCATGCCGCAGGCCGGGCGCGGGGTGACGATGCCGCTTTGGTGCTTGCCGAAAAAATCGTGATGGTCCTGGGTCTTGTCGCTGCGCGGGGCGGTGGTCACTTGCTCGGCGGCAGCAGCCATGGCCGGGCAGCTCAAGGTGCTGCCGGCAAGCGCGGCACCGGTGGCGGCCATGCCCAGCAGGACGCGACGGCGTTGAAGGTCTAACGGTGGTAAATCACTCATGTATGCGGTCGTCTTCACTGTAGGCCGGAGAGGCCAAGGGCGGGGTCGATTCCATCGAGTGCGGCGGCCAGTACCTTGGCCTTGTCGGCGATCTGCTTGCGCTGATCGGCGGTAACACGGTCGTAGCGGCTGAACTGGCCGTCGACTTTCAAACCATCGAGCGCCGTCTCGAACGCGGCGAGGGCCGTGTCGATGTTCGGCAACAGGTCGGCGGCGGACTTGCTCAGCAGCGGACGCATCAGGTCCACCACCTTGCGCGCGGCATCCAGGTTGGCGGCGAAACCGTTCAGGTCGATATGGCTGTAGCGCTCTTCTTCGCCACTGACGGCGCGCATGTCGGCCAGGCTATTGAGGTTGCGCACCACGATGCTCACCAGTTGTTCCGGTGGCAGCGACTGCGCCAGCAACTGTTGTTTGAGGGTGCCGACGTCGCTCACCAGGCGCTGCGCCAGCGGGGCCAGGCCATCGAGGCTGCGTTGCTGGAACAGGCCGTATTCGAGGCGGTGGAAGCCGCTGAAGGCTGGGTCCTGCTCGCGTTTTTCGAAATAATCGGCGCGGGCGTTGATCGCGTTGTCCAGTTGCGCCAGGCGTTGCGACGCCGCGGCGAGACGCTGATAAGCCTCGCGGGCCGGCACATACAGCGCCTGAGCCTGGGCCAGGTCACCGGCGTCGATCGCTTGTTGCAAGGCGGTCGTGGCCTTGATCAGAGCGCTGGCCTGGCTGCTCAGGTACACACGGAATTCCGACAACGGCCCGATAAACGCCACCATCGACGGCTTGGCCTTGGCTTGGGCGTCGGATGCCGCCGTCGGCGTTACGTGCAAGGTGCCGCGCGGGTTGCTTAACAGGCCGCAGGTAATTGCATAGTCGCCGGGCAACAGATTGGCATTGATCACCTGGCCCAGGCCCGGCGCGATGTTTTCGCGTTCTTCGACCACCAGCACGCCGTCGAGGATCTCCCATTCCACCGCGCGGTCGGAGCGGTTGATGATGCGAAAACTCGCGCGCCCGGCCGCAACGGTCAGTGCGTTGGGTTCGCAGGCGTGGCCGTGAATGGTCACGACGGTTTCATCTTGGTGGGTCTGGCGCTTGGTCGCTGCCAGCTGCGAGGCATAGTAGAACAGGCCGCCGGCGGCGATCATCACGACCGCCGAGCCGGCCACCGCCCAGCGCAAGGCGCGTGGCGGCGAGGCCGGTTGAGGAGTTGGGTTGGACAAGAGACGGTCCTTACGGGTGAGAAACGGAAGAGGGCGCGGCGACCGGCTTGGCGGGTGCCGCGGGCAGGAAGAACATCGCCAGGGCCACCACCAGGTAGATCAGGTAGGCCCCCAGCGTGCTGACGGTCGGCGCATCCTGATAGCCGAACATCCCGGCGAGTACCGAGCCCACCGGGCCATCCATCGGCAACGTCGCGCTGACATCGAACAGCACGCTTTGCAGGTGGTTCCACACGCCGGCTTCATGCAGGGCCTGCACGGAGTTGGCGAGGATGCCGGCGGCCACCACCAGGATGAACAGGCCGGTCCAGCGGAAAAACGCGCCGAGGTTCAGGCGCATGCTGCCGCTGTAGATCAGGAACCCGACGATGATCGCCAGCACCAGGCCGAGCAGGGCACCCAGCGGTGCGCCGGGGCCTTCACTCTGCTGGAACACCGCTAACAGGAAGAACACGGTTTCCAGGCCTTCACGGGCCACGGCGAAAAACACCATCAGGATCAGCGCGGTGACTTGGTGGCGCGAGCCGGCCAGGGCATGGTCGAGGGATTGGTGCAGCGAATGTTTGATCGAGCGTGCAACCTTGCGCATCCAGAACACCATGGAACTGAGAATGCCCACGGCGACCAGGCCGACCACGCCTTCGAACAATTCCTGCTGCTTTTGCGGAAATTCGGCACTCATCAGTTCCAGGCCGCCACCGACCAGCAAGGCCAGGGCCGCGGCGAGGAAGACACCGACCCACACGGCGGGCATCCACTGGCCACGGCCGGTCTGTTGCAAGTAACTGGCGATGATGCCAACGATCAATGCGGCTTCAATGCCTTCGCGCAACATGATGAGAAAGGGAACAAGCATTCGACACCGCAGGGAAACTGGATAGGAAGCTAAGTTGTAACATAATGATACTCATTGCCAAACAAGAAACATTGACCTTTACTGAACGGCGGCTGAACGGTGGTGGCAAAGCTCAAGCGCCCTTATGATGCACCCCACCTTTTGTGCCGTTGGATTGCCCCACACCCATGTCGGAAAAAGACACCATCTCCATCCATCTTGTGCGCGAAGCCCTGTTGCAGAGCTGCGCGTCGGAGGCAGCGAGCGTTGAGGCCTTGAGCAAGGCGGGCATTGCTCCCGAGCTGCTGTTGCAGCCTGGTGCACGTGTCTCGGCCACGACCTACGCTCGGTTGTGGCGCCTGCTGGCGCGGCGCCTGGACGATGAGTTTTTTTGCATGGACCCGCGCCCGCTCAAGTCCGGCAGCCTGGCGTTTCTGTGCCGCGTGGCCATGGCTCAACCGACGGTGGCGGCCGGGCTGGAAACCGGCTTGGCGTTCCTGTCATTGATGCTCGAGCATCTGCCTGCCCAATTGGTGCGCCAGCAAAGCCTGGCGGAAATCGTGCTGCTCGAAACCGAGCCCGAGCCGCGCCGGGCGTTCAGCTATTTCACTTATTGGATGATCGTCCACGGCGTCGCCTGTTGGCTGGCGGGGCGGCGTATACCGATCCTGGCCATCGAACTGCGCTGCCCACAACCGGATTTTTGTGACGATTACCGGGTGATGTTCTCCGACAACCTGCGTTTCGACCGGCCGCGCACGCGCATGATTTTCTCCGCCGACTGCCTCGACCTACCGATCAAGCGCAGCGTCGAAGAACTCAAGCGTTTCCTTGGCCACGCACCGGCCAATATCCTGGTCAAATACCGCGACCCCGACAGCCTGGCCACGCGCATCAAGCACGACCTGCGCCAGATGCCGCCCGACATCTGGCCGGAAACCGACGGCCTGGCCGCCAACCTGTGCATCTCCGCCTCGACCCTGCGCCGCCGCTTGGCGGAAGAGGGGCAAACGTATCAGGGGCTCAAGGACAGCGTGCGCAAAGAGTTGGCGATTGTCTGGCTGGCCGAACCGCAGATCAGCTTTGCCGAAATTGCCACGCGACTGGGATTTGCCGATGCCAGTTCGTTCTACAAGGCGTTTCGTAAATGGGTCGGGTCGAATCCGGGGCATTATCGTAGTTTGATTTTGAACGAGACAAGTCGCCTGTGATGGAGTGAGTGTACGGGATAAAGAGCCAAACTCAGGCACGCTCCTCTATCGAGAGATCACTGCGGGAAGAATTAACAAAAAATGCCCGTGCATTGATTGCATGATTGGCAGCGAACATGCCTTGAACATATTCGGGGATGCCTTGTGACCGCTTCACGTTGGGATGGCTTTCAAGAAACAAAAGGTAATCGTCCAGCTTTCGTTAAATAAGGCGATTGCATTGTATTTTACGTCTGTTTCAGCTTGCTGGCCGTTGGTATCAAAAGCACCCAGGCCAGATATGAACATATGAAACGCCTCGCCATCAATTACGTCGTTTTCATAAAACCGTCTGCCGACTTTTTTAGTTCGTTGGTGGTGATCGATGTCATGTCGTAGTCTTTCAAAAATGCTTTCAGATCATCAATCGACTCTTGTTTTCGAAGCTTCAACGCGTCCGAAGCTTTTGATTCTTCCGTTATCGTGAATGTATTGACAACTTGTTCCGGGTTCTTTATCTGGAACGGGTTAGACGCTTTGGCGTACCTCATTTGTTCCGCAGTCAATAAAACGGCCATAGTGAAATCCTCCATTAGTCGAAACGTATACTTTTATATCGGGCCACTCTTGTACCTACTTTAAAAAAGTGCCGTGACCGAATGGGCCGTGGGGCAAAGAATTGGCTGGATGCGACCAATCCAAGGAGATTTTTACATCAGAAGGCGCTGATGGCCTTCGTGCCCGTTGCATTACTGTGGTCATGTTATTTAACGAAAACAGTCTGTTGGAATAGATGCGAGGAAGTGTCTGACAGCGATTAGCTTGAGAGGGGTAGTCCATTTCCCAAATTGATCTACCGCGTGCAAATCCACCGGCTAAATCCGCGACAGCGCTTGAGCCGTTAATTAGATTACGACGCCATCTTCATTCAATCAGGAATGTATGCATGGCAAGCAACAGGCTCACATCAACCGGTTCCCTTCGCCCACTGCGGCTGA